>JBIOIC010000284.1:0-2704 GCA_044449625.1 Gemmatimonadales bacterium
ATCTGACCGGAGGAGCCCGACAGCGTCACCAGCAGGCGGTTGGAGGAGACCGAGGCGACAGTCAGGTGGTTGGCCGCGGCCCAGGTGCGGATGGCGTCGACGGTGGCGGTGCCCGGCGAGTACTGGGCGGCGAACTGGGCGGGGGTCAGCGCGGCGTTGGTCTTGGCGAGGAGCGCGTTCAGCGCGGCTGCGTTGCGCTCGGCCAGCACGAGAGTGATCGACATGCGCGACGCGGTGTAGGCACCGTTGTCCGTGGCGTTCTGGACCCGCCACGCGGATGTGCCGGGGGTCCCGGCGAGAGCCGACGGCGCGAAGGCCATCGCGGCGGTCATGGTTGCGGCTGCAATCGTCAGCCATGGACGCCTTCTGGAGCCGGTTCTCATCGGTACACCCTCCTGGTTCGCTCTGGACCGGCGCTCGCCTGGTCGAGCGCCGGGATCGCGCACCTGATCTACCACGAAGTGGTGGATTTGAAACCGAGGGCCCGGGACCTAGAAATACAGGCGTTCCATGGCGCTGTCGTCCGAATCGGGCTCGGCGAAGGTCTCCCGAGCGAGGTCGAGGAACGCGGCGACGGCAGGGGGGAGGCGGCGGCCCTCGCGCCAGGCCAGGGTGATGTCACGCCGCAACGACGGATCCACCAGCCGCGATACGGCAACCTCGGCGCCCGGGCGGTCGGCGTCCGAGCGCGGCAGGATGGATACGCCAAAGCCGCGGGCGACGAGGCGGCGGATGCGCTGGCTCTCGTTGGACTCGAGCGTGACGCGGGGCTCGAAGCCGACCTGGCGGCCGGCGGCCTCCAGGAGCTCGCGCAGACGGGCGCCCGAGCGGAAGCTGATGAACTGCTCGTCGGCGAGCTCGGCCATGCGCACCTTGGGGCGGCCGCTGAGCGGGTGATCGAGCGGCAGCAGCACCACGAGCTCCTCGGAGACCAGCTGATGGAGGCCGAGGCCATGGGACTCCACCCGCTCGGTGACCGACAGGAACGCCAGATCGAGCTCGTCGACGCGAAGCATCTCGGCCATCTCCTCGCTGGATTGCTCGCGTACGGTCAGCCCCACCCCCGGATGGCGGTCGTGAAACAGCGCCAGGGGGAGCGACAGGTCCACCGGGCCCATGGTGTGCATCGCCCCGATCGTGACGTGGCCGGTGTCCATCCCGCGCAGCGCCTGCAGCTCGGTGCCGGCGGCCTCGAGCTCGGCCAGTACCCGGCGGGCGCGGGCCACCAGCACGCCCCCGGCCTCGGTCAGCGCCACCTGGCGGGTGGTGCGCTCCACCAGCGGGAGCCCCACCTCGTCCTCGAGGCGCCGGATCTGCTGGGACAGGGCCGGCTGGGCGACATGCTCGCGCGCGGCCGCGCGCGTGAAGTTCAGCTCCTCAGCAAGTGCGACGAGGTAGCGCAGCTGCCGCAGTTCCATAAGCGGCGATTATAAATCACTCCGACTACACGTCTTGGACTTCTAGAGCAGGAGGGCTCATCATTCTCCACGCAGTACCTCTCCTCCCTCGAGCGCGCCCCGAGTCCGGCCTCATATCCCGCCGGTTCCGGGGCGCTCTCTCTTTAAGCAGCCGACCCGGCGCGGTCAGCTCAGCCCGAGCAAGCGCGCGGCGTTGTCCTTGAGCACCAGGGGCCGGACCTCGTCGCGGATAGGCAGCTTCTCGAAGTCAGACAGCCACCGATCCGGCGTGATGAGGGGGAAGTCGGATCCGAACAGCATCTTGTCGCGCAGCCGTGTGTTGATGTACTGCACGAGGATCTCCGGGAAGTACTTGGGCGACCAGCCGCTCAGATCGATGTACACGTTGGGCTTGTGCACGGAGATGGCCAGGGCCTCCTCCTGCCAGGGAAAGGACGGGTGCGCCAGGATGATGTCCAGGCCCGGGAACTCGGCCGCCACGTCGTCGACCGCCATCGGGTTGGAATACTTCAACCGCACCCCACCCCCGCCGGGCATGCCGGCGCCGATGCCGGTGGTCCCGGAGTGGAACAGGGCGATCAGACCCGCCTGGGCGATGACGTCATAGAGCGGGAACCATTCGGGATCGTTGGGCCAGAACGCCTGGGTGTTGGGGTGGAACTTGAACCCGCGCACCCCGGCCGCGATGAGCTCCTCGGCCTCGCGCACCGCCAGCTTGCCCTTGTGCGGGTCCACCGAGCCGAATGGGATGAGGACGTCAGGATTCGCCCGAGCCGCCTCGAGCACCTCCGAGCTGCCGAGACGGTGGCGGCCCATCCCGGCCTCGTCGTCGACGTTGAAGATCACCGCCACCAGGTTGCGCTCCCGGTAGTAGTCCGCGACCTCTTGGGCTGACGGCTGGGGCGGATGGCCGCCGAAGTACCTGCCGGCCGCCTCCAGGATCTCCAGCGTGACCGGGTCCTGAGGCTCGTCGTGGTTGCGCTCGGCGTGCACGTGCACGTCGATCGCCGCGACCTGGTCCAGATCGATCGAGGCAGTGGCCATTGCGGGTTCAGCCGTAGAGCCGGACGAGCGACTCCGCGACCAGCGCCGGCTTCTCTGAGCCCTTGACCTCCACGGTCACCTTCAGCTTCATCTGCTTGCCTCCGGGGACGTCGGAGACCTCCATCACCTCCGCGCCGCCGCGCCACTCGGCGCCCACCGGCAGGGGAGCGGGGAAGCGGACCCGATCCAGGCCATAGTTGACGCCGGGCTTGGCGTCCGAGACGGTGAGCAGCTCGCCGGAG
>JBIOIC010000285.1:0-2695 GCA_044449625.1 Gemmatimonadales bacterium
ACGTCGGCCTGGCCGATTGGGATGACGTACTCTCCGTCGGGGACCTCGCCCTTGTTGTTGTAGAGCATCTCCCCTTCGATGAAGATCACCGGGTCGGGATCGCGGATCGCGCTCTTCAGCAGCCCCTTGGCGTCCGCCGGGGTCGCCGGCATCACGACCTTGAGGCCGGGGATGTGGGCGTACCAGCTCTCGAAGGCCTGGGAATGTTGCGAGGCCAGTTGGAGCGCGGAGCCGCCGGGGCCGCGGAAGACGATGGGGCAGGCGACCTGCCCGCCGCTCATGTAGCGCATCTTGGCGGCGGAGTTGACGATCTGGTCGACCGCGAGCAGGGCGAAGTTCCAGGTCATGAACTCGATGATGGGCCGGAGTCCCACCATCGCCGCGCCGACCCCGACGCCGGCGAAGCCGAGCTCGGTGATTGGCGTGTCCACCACCCGCATCGGCCCGAACTCCTCCAGCAGCCCGCGGCTCACCTTGTAGGCGCCGTTGTAGACGCCCACCTCTTCGCCCATCAGGAAGACCGACGGGTCGCGCTGCATCTCTTCGCGCATCGCCTGGTTGAGCGCGTCCCGGTATGTGACAACGGCCATAGTCAGTTGGCTCCCATCGGACGGTTCATTGGGGCCGTTCTCATCCTGAGCGCGCTCGGCGCGCGAAGGATCTTCGCCACGGTCAGTTCCCCCCGGCCGGGGCGTAGACGTCGGCCCAGAGCTCTTCGGGGTCTGGCTCCGGCGCCTCATCCGCGAATTTGACCGCGTCGTCGGCCTCAGCCACCATCGCGGTGTCCAGCTTCTTGATCCCCGCTTCATCGATCAGGCCCGCCGCGACCAACCGGTCGCCCCAGGTGGTGATCGGGTCACGCTTGCGCTGCTCGTCGACCTCTTCCTTGGTGCGATAGTGTCCGTGGATCGGGTCCGACATTGAGTGGCCCATGAAGCGGTAGGTCCGGATCTCCAGCAGTGTGGGGAGGCTCTCCTTGCGGGCGCGGGCACAGGCGCGGTCCATCGCGGTCCGCACCGCCAGGACGTCCTGCCCGTCGACCACTTCGTTCGCCATGTCGTAGGAACAGGCCCGTTCCGAGATGTCGTAGATCGCGCTGGCGCGCTCCAGCGCGGTGCCCATCCCGTAGCGGTTGTTCTCGCAGATGTAGATGGCGGGAAGCTTCCAGAGCGCCGCCATGTTGAGCGCCTCGTGGAAGGCACCGTTGTTCACCGCCGCTTCGCCGAAGTAGCAGAGCGCCACCTGATCGCCGCCCCGGTACTTGATGGCGAAGGCGATCCCGGTGGTGAGCGGGATGTGCCCTCCCACGATCCCGTGCCCGCCGAGGAAGCCGAGCGCGGCGTCGAAGAGGTGCATCGAGCCCCCCTTCCCCTTGGTGCACCCCGCTGCCTTGCCGAAAAGCTCCGCCATCACCGCGCGGGCAGTGATGCCGCGGGCCAGCGCGTGGCCGTGGTCGCGGTAGCTGCAGGTGAGGTAGTCGTCGGCGCGCAGGGCAGCGAGGGTGCCGACGGCCACCGCCTCCTGGCCGATATAGAGATGGCAGAAGCCGCCGATCTTGCCGAGGCTGTAGGCCTCGCCCGCCTTCTCCTCGAAGCGGCGAATCTGCAGCATCTGCTTCAGGTAGGCGCGGTATTGGTCCGCGGTGGCCGCGTCGATCTTCTTCGGCAGCGCGGTCGAGGTGCTGGTCGCCATCAGATCTCCGAAGGGGTCCGAGCCGACGTTACCTGCTCCCACGCGTGGTAGGAGGAGCGGGTCAACGGGCTCGCCTGTACGTGCTTGAAGCCGAGCCGGCGGCCGATCGCCGCGAGCTCCGCGAACTCCACAGGGGAGTAATACCGCACCACCGGCAGATGCGCCTCGCTCGGCCGCAGGTACTGGCCAAGGGTGACGATGTCGACGTGGCTCCGCCGGAGGTCCTTGAGGCACTGAATGATCTCGTCCCATTCCTCACCCATCCCGAGGATGATCCCCGACTTGGTGAGTGCATTGGGGCCGCCCATCCGGCGCGCGTTCGCCAGCACCCGGAGCGCGCGGTCGTAGCGCCCGCCGGGCCGGGCCAGGCGATAGAGCCGCTCCGCCGTCTCCAGGTTGTGATTCAGGATGTCGGGACGGGCGTCCATCACGATCTGGAGCGCCCGCTCCGCGCCCTTGAAATCGGGGATCAGCACTTCGACCGATGTTTCCGGGCGGCGGCGCTTGATCTCGGTGATGCACCCGGCAAAGGCCTCTGCCCCGCCGTTCTCCAGATCGTCGCGGTCCACCGAGGTGATCACCACATGTTCCAGCCCCATCTGCGTTACCGCTTCGGCCAGGCGGGCCGGTTCCAGCGGGTCGAAGGCCTTGGGGGTGCCGTGGGATACCGCGCAGTACGCGCAGTTCCTGGTGCAGACGTCGCCCAGGATCATGAAGGTGGCGGCCTTGTGCTCCCAGCATTCGCCGATGTTGGGGCACCGGGCCTCCTCACAGACCGTGTGGAGGTCGAGTTCCCGCATCATCCGCTTGACGTCCAGATAGCTCGGTCCCCCCGGGGCCGTCACCTTGAGCCATCCCGGCTTCCGTTCCAGCGCCGGTGGCGCTGACATCCGGGGGGCCGACAGGGCCTCGGACGCAAGCGGAGCACGGGCAATCTGGACTAGGACGGATGGGGTCATCGGCCTCGTCTCCAGGGTCAGGGGCAGGCAGCGGAATGAAGGTA
>JBIOIC010000286.1:0-2695 GCA_044449625.1 Gemmatimonadales bacterium
AGTCATCTGTGAATCACGCCCACCGCATCCGCTCCCTGCTCCGCCGCGCCCCCGCCGGTGAACTGCTCTACTCCTGTCTCGCCTTTCACGGGCCGGGTCAGGGCGGCGAGCTGCCGGGGAGCTGGCTGGTCTCCGCCCTGGAAAGCGCCGGCTCGACCCGGCCGGCCGTGCGGCAGACGCTCTTTCGGCTCGAGCGCGAGGGCCAGCTGAGCTCGCGCCGGACGGGGCGCTCAAAGTGGTACCGTCTCACCGCGACCGGCGAGGCGCAGGTGTCGGCCGGCCGGGATCGGCTCTGGCCCGCGGCTCCGAAACGGTGGGACGGGCGATGGACCATCGTGAGCGCCGCCTTCGCCGCCGGCGAGCGTCATGCCAGGCTCCGGCTGCTGTCGGTCCTCACGGCACGCGGGTACGGGCACGCCGGTCCCGGCCTCCACCTGCACCCGTACGACGAACCGGGGGCGGTGGCGCGGCTGGTCACCGACCTCGGACTGGACCACGCGGTCGAGCTGTTCCGCGCCGAGCGCGCCGGCGCGGAGGACGACCGGGCATTCGTGCAACGAGCCTTTCCACTGCGGCAGATCGGCCTCGACTACCGCCGGTTCCTGCGGGATTTCCTCCCCTTCGCGCAACGGACCCCCGTCGACGGCGCGACGGCCTTCGCGCTGCGCCTGGCGACGGCGCGCCGCTATCTCGACGCCGCCTGGGATGATCCCGGACTCCCGGCTCGGCTGCTTCCCCCCGATTGGCCGGCGGACAAGGCCCGTCAGTTGGCGCACCAGCTGTACCGCCGATGCGCCGGACCCGCCCACCGATTCGGCGCGGCACTCGCTCTGCAGGCCGGCGTTCCCTGGCGGGAGGAGGCGTGATGTCCTGGACAACCCCCTGGAAACGGTACGCCGTGACCAGCCTGGTGCTCGTGCTGATCCCTCTCCCGCTGACCCTTGTCATGCGGGCGGGAATCTACGGCCTGGCGGGCGCGACCGCGGCGATCCTGGGATGTGGCGGGTTCGCGGTCCTGTATTGGTGGCCCCTGGGCGCGCTGCACCTCTCGCTCCAAGGGAGCCGGTGGGCTCGCTGGTCGATCGCCTACCTCGTCTCCATCCCGCTCTTCTTCCTCGCCCTTTGGGTCGCGTACTGGGGGATCGGATCGCGTCTGGCTCCGGCGGGGGCCGGCAGCTGGGGCATTTACCTCGAGAACACCCCCTGGTGGTTCCTCGCAACGCTGGGACTGGCGGCGATCGTCCGGCGTGACGGAATCGCCGGGCGCATCGTGCGATGGGCCGGTGGGATCCTCCTGATCGGCGGCGCCGTTGCGGTGTCCGCATTCGTCATTCTTCAGGACCAGTATCGCTGGCCCCATCCGGGACCGGGTCGATTCCGGATCGTCAACGCCCGCATCGTCGATCCCGTGAGCGGTACGGTACTCGAGGGCCAGCACGTCTGGATCGATCACGCTCGAATCACGAATGTGATCCCCGCCGAGGCGGATACGAGTACCGCGTCCGTGCTCGACGCGGGCGGACGCTATCTGATGCCCGGACTCATCGACGCTCACCTGCATCTTCAGGTGCCGGTCGAAGGCGGTACGCTCGCGTTCCATCCCGGGCTCTTCTTCGGATCGCTCGTCACCAGCTACGCCCCGCACCGCCGCTCCCTCCTCGAAGCGGGGGTCACCACCATTCGCGACCTCGGCGGCGCCGCGGCCGTCAGCCAGCGTCTGCGCGATGCCATCAACGGCCATCGGCTCCTCGGCCCCCATATGGTGACCGTCGCGAGACTGGTGACGAGCCCGGGCGGTCACCCCGTGGGAACCATCTGGCCCCGCGAGCTGAGCCGGACCGGCGCCATCCAGGCCTCCGATTCGACCGCGATGATCGCGGCGCTGACGACTGACTTGCGGGCGTTCCACCCCGATGGCCTCAAGCTGATCTATGGAACGATCGGACGGGCACCCACCCGGCTGGATCCACGTCTGCTGCGGATCGCCGCGGACTGGGGACGCGCCAACGGTCTCTGGGTGGCGGTCCACGCGGAGACGGAAGAGGAGGTCATGACCGCGGTGCTCGCCGGGGCGACGACGGTCGAGCACGTCGGCTCGATGGAGAGCCTCCCCGGCTCCTTGATCCAGGCCATCAAGACCCGGAAGCCCTGGCTCGATGCAACCCTCGGGGAATGGCTGAAGGCGATGCAGTTGGGAAAGCGTGACTCCGCCGATGTCCGCCGGGGCCTTGAGCAGCGATTCCGCCAACTGCGGCGTCTGCGGGACGCGGGCGCCCGATTCATCGTCGGCACCGACGCGCCGCTCGTCCCCTACGGCGCCGGACTGCACGACGAGCTGGCTCTGCTTCAACGGGCGGGGTTCACCACCCGCGAACTCATCCGGATGGTCACGGTCAACAACGCCGAGGCGCTCGGCCTCGGAGGGGATCTGGGTCGGATCGCCGCGGGATGCCGGGCCGACCTGATCCTGGTGGATGGCAATCCTTTCGACGACATCCGCGCACTGCGGCGGCCGGCGGTAGTGATACGGGACGGCGAGGTGGTGCAAGAGCGCCGCTGAAGGGATGCCTGCGGGTCTCGATTTGTGTCGCTGTACTTGACATATTCCCATATCAGCATATATTAGACCCATGGCCCGTTCGGCGACGACCTCGGATGCTTTCAACGCGGTGGCGGAGCCCCGCCGCCGCCAGAT
>JBIOIC010000287.1:0-2693 GCA_044449625.1 Gemmatimonadales bacterium
CAACGACCGGCTCCTGGCCTATGCCCGGAACGGCGGGCGGGTGGTGGTGCAGTACCAGCAGCAGGTCTTCTTCGCCGGCGGCTACGCGCCGTTCGCGATGAGCCTGAGCGGCAACAATGACCGCACCACCGATGAGACGGCGCCGGTCACCGCACTCGTTCCCGATTCGCCCGATCTCCGTTCTCCCAATGCGATCACCGGCTCTGATTGGGACGGGTGGATCCAGGAGCGGAGTCTCTATTGTGCCCACACTTGGGACCGGGCCTATCAGCCGATCCTCTCGATGGCTGATCCAGGGGAGGCGCCGATCTCGGGCTGCCTCCTCGAGGCGAAGGTCGGCCGAGGGAGCTGGGCGTACAATGCGCTCGCTTTCCATCGGCAGTTGCCGGGAGGCGTGGCGGGGGCGTTCCGGCTCTTCGTGAATCTCCTGGGGTCGAGGCCGAGGCCGTGAGAGGCGGTACGGCGGTAAGGGGGCAAGGCGGTAATGTCACGGGGTGGCGTGCTGTACTTACCGCCTTACCGCTCTACCGCCTTACCGCCCTTCTCCTGCTCGCCAGCTGCTCGCACGACCACCGGACTCCCCTCACCGTTTATTCGCCCCACGGGCGGGAGCAGCTCTCCCTCCTCGAGAAGGCCTTCGAGAAGGAGAACCCGGACATCGACGTGCGCTGGCTCTATCTGGGGAGCCAGGAGGTCCTCGATCGGCTCCGCTTCGAAAAGATGAACCCGCAGGCCGACGTCTGGTTCGGCGGCCCGACAACGATCTTCGATCGCGGCGTGGCGGACTCGCTGCTGCAGCCCTATCGCCCGGTCTGGGCCGATGCGGTGGACAGTGAGGGTCGCGGGCCAGCCGATCTCTACTGGCCGGTCTATCGCACCCCGGCGGTCATCGCCTTCAACAGCGCCGCGATCCCGGAATCGCTCGCCCCGCACGACTGGGACGAGATCCTCCTCCCCCAGTGGCGCGACCAGGTCTTGATCCGCGAACCGATGGCGAGCGGGACGATGCGCGCCATCTGGGGACTCATCGTCGAGCGGAGCATTCATAACACGGGAGACACCACGGCCGGAATGGCCTGGCTCCGGAAGCTCGACGCCCAGACCCGGACCTACACCCTGAACCCCGCCATCCTGGCCCAGAAGCTGGCTCGGCGCGAAGGGCTGGTGACGCTCTGGGATCTCCCCGACATCCTGATCTGGCAGGGCCAGGGGATGCCGTTCGGCTATCTTTTCCCCAAGAGCGGCACGGTGGCGATCGAGGATGCGATCGGCCTGGTCCGCGGGGCGAAGCATCCCGACGCGGCACGGCGCTACATCGACTTCGTGGGGAGCCAGGAAGCGCAGATCCTGACCGCGCGCGAGGTCTTCCGCCTCCCCGCTCGGCTCGACCTCCCCCCCGATTCGGTGCCGCCCTGGGTGGCGAAGACCTATCGCGACATGAAGGTGGCGCCGGTCGACTGGTCGCTCCTCGCACGCGATGGATCGGCCTGGATGGGTTACTGGGATCAGCATGTGCGGGGGACGGGAAGGTGAGCTTGGAGTCTAGAGCTCAGAGCTTAGAGCCTCAATTCCGTGGTCGTGATCCGATGAGACCGGACAAGGTCCAGCGTGGATATCAGCGCCAGAGCAGCTCTCCGGTTCTCAAGCAATATCTGGCGAGGAAAACATCATGAGCCCAAACTCTAGGCTCTACTCTCTAAGCTCTGAGCTCTAAGCTCTCGACTCATATGCCTTACTTACACCTCGATTCCCTCAGCAAGTCCTTCGGCGAGCTCCGCGCCGTCGACCGGGTCTCCCTCGGCGTCGAGCGGGGGACGATCTTGGCGCTGCTGGGACCGAGCGGGAGCGGCAAGACCACCACGCTGCGGCTCCTCGGCGGCTTCGAGACCCCCGACGAGGGACGGATCACGGTGGACGGCGAGGATGTGACCAACCTCTCCCCCCAGCGCCGCCGCTTCGGGATGGTCTTCCAGCACTACGCCCTCTTTCCCCACCTCGATGTCGCGGAGAACGTGGCCTTCGGGTTGGCGACGATGGGCGTGAAGGGGGCGGAGCTCTCCCGGCGAGTGAACGATGCGCTCGCACTCGTCGACCTGGCGGGGCTCGGGCCGCGGCGGGTCGATCAGCTTTCCGGCGGCCAGCAGCAGCGGGTGGCGCTGGCGCGGGCCCTGGCCCCCGAACCGCGGGTGCTGCTGCTCGATGAGCCGCTCTCCAATCTCGATCCCTCTTTGCGTGAACGCACCCGGCACGAGCTGCGCGCCCTGATCTCCCGGGTGGGGATCACGACGGTACTCGTGACCCACGATCAGGAAGACGCCTTCGATCTCGGCGATCAGGTCGCTGTGCTCCGCGGGGGCCGTCTGGAACAGGCGGGGACGCCGGACCAGCTCTACGCCGAGCCGGCCAACCCGTTCGTGGCGGGATTCGTGGGACGTTCCAGCCGGCTCGATGCAATCCTGGAGGAGAGCGGCGCCGATCGGGTCTTCGTCCGGATCGGAAAGGTGCGCCTGACCTTGCCGGGGCGTCGCGCGCCGATCCCCCCCGGTCCGGTGACGCTGGTGGCGCGCCCCGAGGCGTGGCGGATGGTCGAACCGGGGCCGAGCGACCTCAAGGGGAAAGTGACCGCGCGGCGGTTCACCGGGGCGCAGGCCTTTTTTACCGTGTCGCTGGCGGATGGGGGGACGGTGGAGGTG
>JBIOIC010000288.1:0-2692 GCA_044449625.1 Gemmatimonadales bacterium
CCCCCCGCTCACGTGGTAACACCCGCGCCTCCGGCGTGCCCACCCCGCCCCCACCCCCGCGGGCTGTGGGGTGGGGGGGCGGGCCCGACAGCGGTAAGCGGAGTGCGGGCGGACCTTGAGAGCCCCTCTCCCGCAGGGAGAGGGGTTGGGGTGAGGGTCCGAGGTTACACCGCCGCCAATCGCACCGGCCCGGTGGTCCGCTCCGCAGGTGCCTCGACCTCGTCCAGCGCCGCCCCCATCTCCGCCGCGCTCTGGAAGCGCGCTCCCGGTGCCTTCGCCCGCGCCTTCAGGATCAGAAGCGCCAGATCCTGCGGGATCTCGGGCACCAGTGTCCGCGGATCGGTCGGCGTCTCCTCGACATGCTTGATGATGAGCGCCGTGACGTTCGGCGCCTCGAAAACGGCCCGACCGGTGATGCACTCATAGAGGACCGCCCCCGCCGCGTACAGGTCGGAGCGCGCGTCGAGCTCCTGCCCCATCAACTGCTCCGGCGACATGTACTCCGGCGTGCCGATCACGGTCCCCACCGCAGTGAGTCCCTTCGCGCCGTCGGGCCGCCCCTCCGCCAGCCGCGCGATCCCGAAGTCCATCACCTTGAGCACGCCGGTGCCATCCACCACCAAGTTCTGCGGCTTGATGTCCCGATGTACCACGCCGGTCTCGTGCGCCGCCTCCAGCGCTCGGCAGAGCTGCTTGCCGATGGTCAGCGTCACCGCGACCGGGAGGCGGCCCCGCTTCTTCAATACCTCGGCCAGCGTCTTCCCCTCCACGTATTCCATCGTGATGAAGAGGGTCCCGTCGGTCTCGCCCAGGTCGTGGGTGCGGACCACGTTGCGGTGGGTGATCCGCCGCGCCAGGCGGATCTCCTGCTTGAACCGCTCCACATTCTCGGCACCCATCGCGTCGGGCTTCAGGGTCTTGATGGCAACCAGCTCCTGCAGCTGGGTGTCCATCGCCCGGTAGACCACGCCCATCCCGCCGGCGCCGAGGATCTCCTTCACTTCATAGCGCCCGGCGAAGGTCGATCCTGGCGCCAAGAGCGAGGCGACTTGGCTCGCCCGCATCGGCGGCAGGACCTCGCCGCTCGTCACCTGCGCACGATCCGCAGCGCTCATCGCGACCGTGCTCCCGCCCCCGCTCGCGCTCAGGTACTCGACCAAGTCCTGCTTCTCCTTCAACTCCCCCATCATCCGCCGAAAGGCCCCCGCCAGCTCGCCGATCTCGTCCTTGCTGCGGACGTCGATGGCGCCGCTGTAGCGCCCCTCCCGCACCTCGCGCGTGGCCTCGACCAGCCGGGCGATCGGTCGCGTCACCTGGCGGGCGACGAGGCTCGAGAAGATGAGCGAGAGGAGGACACCCGCAACGAAGACGACGAGCATCGTCCGCTCGAGCGCGGTGTAGGCCGCGAGCTCACGCCGCCGGGATCGCAGTCCGACGAAGCCGCCGAGCGGCGCGCCATCGGCATTGAGGAGGCCGCCCACGGTCCCCACCCAGAGATCCCCGCCGCCGCTCAGGGTCACCCGACCGCTGTCCCCCGCCGCAGCCAGAGTGCTGTCGACCGCCATTCCCATCTGCCCCATCGACATCCCCGCCATGCTGTTCGCCATCTCGGAGGAGACCGGGAGGGTCGAGAGGACGAGGCGCGGATGGCCCAGCGTGTCGAGGGTGAAGAAGACGATGTCGGAGGCGGTCTGGTGGTTCAGCGCCGCGGCGAAGGCGCTGTCGATCGGCACCGCCGCGACCAGCGCGGCGATCGGATTGCCGCCAGGGGAGCCGACCGGGACCGCCACCGCCTGGTAGAGCACGTCACGGGGGGTGCCGGAGCTCGAGTCCACTTCGATCCAGAGTCCGGAGGCCGCTTCGCCTTGCAGCGCCTTGGCGATCAGGGGAGAATCGCCGAAGGGATCGCCCATCTCATCGCGGTGCAGCGACCACGCCTGCAGCACGCCGGACCGGTCCGTGACCAGTGCCCACGCGGCCCCGGTCTGCTGCACCAGCTCGGAGTCGGCGTCGAGCAGATCGCTCCGGCGATTGCCGGCGAGCGCGCTCTGGACCCGTGCCACCACCGGGCTCTGCTTGGCGAAGATCGCGGTCGACTGCCGGAGTGCTGAGGCCCTGGCATCGAGTTCGGCCCGGATCGCTGACCGGGTGGCGCCCAGCGCACGGCCGATCGATTCACTCGCGGCCCGGTCGGCCTGCACCTTGGTCAGGAGCAATGCACCGCCCAGCACCAGCACCACCACCGATACGGTGGCGGCGAAGACCTTGAGGCCGAGCCGGCTGAAGCGCACGATCAGTACCGCCTTCCCGAACGGGCATAGGGTTTGCCGAACTTGTTCAGGTGCTCTTCCTTCTGGAATCCACGCGCATCGAGCGTCAGATCCGGGATCGCGGCGCCACCGGCGGTCACCGTGATCGGGAGGGTCTGCTCCTCCGCCACCCGTTCGTGCCAGGCGTGGAGGACGTAATCGCCCGGAGGCACACCGTTGATCAGGAAGCTGCCGTCACCCGACGGCTGGGTGACCCACGGCGTATCGCGGACCACGATGAAGGCGCTCATCGTCGAATGGATGTTGCAGTAGACCCGGATGATCCCCGGCTTCGCGAAGGTCGCACTCTTGCCGTCCCCCCGCTCGTAGAGCCCGAGATCGAACGGCCCCGCGTCGCTCAGCGAGAAGACGTTGTGGTCGAA
>JBIOIC010000289.1:0-2690 GCA_044449625.1 Gemmatimonadales bacterium
GGTAGTCGCCGCCACCAACCGCAATCTGGCCGAGGAGGTCAAGGCGGGGCGCTTCCGCCAGGATCTCTTCTATCGCCTCAACGTTATCCAGGTGCACATGCCGCCGCTGCGCAAGCGCAAAGAAGATATCCACGCGCTCGATTTCGCGCTCCTGCAGCACGCGCAGCAGCTTTGTCTGCATAACCGGCGGCATCTCGCCGATCTCGTCGAGGAAGATCGTCCCCTTGTGCGCCAGCTCGAAGCGGCCCAGGCGCCGTTCGGCGGCACCGGTGAAGGAGCCCTTCTCGTGGCCGAAGAGCTCCGACTCAAGCAGCGATTCGGGAAGGGCCGAACAGTTGACCGCGATGAACGGCTTGCCGCGGCGGGGAGAAAGGTCGTGGATCGCCTTGGCGACGAGTTCCTTGCCGGTGCCCGATTCGCCCTGGATCAGCACCGTGCTCGACACCGGGGCGAGCTGTTCGATCCGGACCAGGACTTCCTGGATCGGCGCGCTCTCGCCGAAGATCCCGGTGCGGCGCTGGAGCTCGCGGCGTTCGAGGAGGCGCGCCGCCGTGGCGACCACATCGTCGGGGGTGACCGGCTTCACCCGTGTTTCGGTGACCCCGAGACGGGAGACCCGTTCGCCCCGCTCGCTGTCGGTCGATTCGAGGAGGGCGAGGGTGCTGATCTCGGCGTCCCGGGCGAGGGCCGCGAGTTCGCGGGCGCGAGGCTCGTGGACGCCGCCGCTCAGGATCACGAGATCGGGGTGTTCCCGGCGGACCGCGGCGCGCACGTCGTCAACCGCGGCCACCATCGCGGTCGAGTGGCCGGCGGCCTCGAGCGCGGCGTTGGCGCGCACCGCCGTCTCGATGTCGTCCATCGTGAGCAGGATCTTGGCCATCTCAGTGCGCCGTCCGGCGGCCGGTGAGGAGCTCGATTGCGTGGTCCATCAGCCCCTCGATGGCCGCGAGCCCGTCACGCACGCCGGCGGGACTCCCCGGCAGGTTCACGATCAGGGTGCTTCCCCGCACCCCGGCGAGCTCGCGCGAGAGCGCGGCGCGCGGCGTCTTCCCGACCGCCGAGGCGCGGATCAATTCGGCGATCCCCGGGGCCGGGCGTTCGATGACCGCGGCCGTCGCCTCAGGGGTCACGTCGCGGGGCGCCAGGCCGGTGCCGCCGGTGGTGAGGATGAGATCCGCCTCGCCCCGATCGGCCCAGCCGGCCAGTGTCGCGGCGATCGGTCCGGTCTCGTCCGGCACGAGGGCGCGCGCGGCGAGCGCGTAGCCGCGCGCCGCCGCCCAGGCGACAATCGCGTTGCCGGAACCGTCGGGACGTTCGCCGCGGCTTCCGGCATCGGAGATGGTGAGGATGGCGATGCGGATGGACATAGGCGGTAAGGCGGTATGGCGGCGGGGCGGTAAGAACGGGCGCAAGCTCAAGTGTTGCTGCGTACCGCCTTACCGCCCTGCCGCCTTACCGTCACTTCTTCTTCGCCGAGCCCTTGGTCCAGAACGGCCGCTTGACCACCTCGGCCGGGACCCGAGTTCCGCGGCAATCGACCTCGAACTTGGTGCCGGGGGTCGCGGCATCGGCCGGGAGATAGGTCATCCCGATCCCGTCGCCCAGAGAAGGGCTCACCGTTCCGCTCCGGACGATGTCCACCTTCTTGCCCTGGTAGTAGACGTCGTAGCCGTGCCGGGGGAATCCCTGCTCCAGCAGCTTGAAGCCGACCAGCTTGCGCTTGACGCCCTCGAGTTTCTGGCGCTTGAGGCCGTCGAGACCGACGAAGGTGTTCCCCTTGTCCATCTTCACGATCCAGCCGAGCCCCGCCTCCCAGGCGGTGGTGGTCTCGTCGATGTCGTTGCCGTAGAGCGGATAGGCGACTTCGAGCCGGAGGGTGTCCCGCGCGCCGAGCCCGATCGGCGGCACCTTCCCCTCCACCGTGAGCGCCTCCCAGATGGCGGGCGTGTCGGAGGCGCGGCAGTAGATCTCGAAGCCGTCCTCGCCGGTGTACCCGGTGCGCGACAGGAAGCACTGCTTCCCCGCCACCGCGCCGGTGGCGAAGCGATAGTACTCCAGCGCGCCGAGCTTGATGCCGGTGAACTTCTGCAGGACCGCTTCCGCGTTGGGCCCTTGCAGCGCGAGGAGGCCCACATCGCGGGAGATGTCCTTGAGGCGGATGTTGGCCCCGCCCTTCAGCGAGACGATGTGATCCCAGTCCTTGGCGATGTTGGCGGCGTTCACCACCAGCATCACCTTGTCCTCGAACCGGTAGACGGTGCAATCATCCACGAAGGTGCCGGCCTCGGTGAGGAGGGCGGAGTACTGCACCTCGCCGGGCAGGAGCGTACCGGCGTTGTTGCAGGTGATCTTGTTGACCCAGGCCCGGGCGTCAACGCCGGAGACCTCGAACTCCCCCATGTGGGAGACGTCGAAGATCCCCACGTTATCCCGCACCGCCTTGTGCTCCGCCATGATCCCATCGGCGTACTGCACCGGCATCGAGAATCCGGCGTACGGCACCATCTTGGCGCCGAGCTTGACGTGCTGGTCGTAGAGCGGGGTGTGACGGAGCAGATCGGACATGAGGTCGGGTTCCACGTTTGAGTGAACGGTGAGCGGTAAGCGGTGAGCAGTCAGCGGGTCCGTGAGCGCGGCCATCCCGACCCGCTCACCTCTTACCCCTTACCGCTTACCGGGTCATCCCATCA
>JBIOIC010000290.1:0-2671 GCA_044449625.1 Gemmatimonadales bacterium
ACCGGGTACGCTGCCCTGCTCGACGATACCCGGCGGGCGCTCCCCCAGGTCAGATTGGTCGTATTGGAACCCTTCGCGCTCCGGACCGGTTCCGTCGACGGCCGGTGGTATCCGGAGTTCGATCAGCGCCGAGGAGCGGCGGCTCGCGTCGCCACGCGCGCCGGAGCGATATTCGTCCCGCTCCAGGCGATGTTCGACGACCTGTGCAAACAGGCGCCTCCCGCCAACTGGGCCGCCGATGGCGTACACCCGACCCCGGCGGGCCACGCCACCATCGCCGACGCATGGATGAAGGCCGTCGTTCTCTGACCTGAACGCCAACTCGGATCCGTCCGTATGCCGCTGACCCTGACCCTCGATCTTCTGTCCGAGCCGCTCGCCATCTGCCGGCTCCGTCCCGATGCCCCCGTCCCCTCCTGGGCGATGGCCCCCTCGGCGTTCCTCACAATCACCCGCACCGCCGAGGAGCTCTCCATCACGACAGCGGCGCGCCTGGTCCCGCCGGGGATCACCACGGTGCCGGGATACCGCGCGCTCAAGGTGCGGGGTCCGCTCGCGTTTGATGTCGTGGGGGTCCTCGCCGCCTTCACCGCGCCGCTCGCCGCCGCCGGACTCCCCATCCTCACCATCTCGACCCACGACACCGACTACGTCCTGATCCGGGAGGGGGACCTGGCACCGGCCGCCGCCGCGCTGGAGGCCGTTGGTCACCACGTCGTCCGGAGCGGCCCCTGATGCGCTACCTGATGAAGCAGAAGCTCTTCGCCCTGGGGGACGACTTCCTGATCCAGGATGCCGCCGGAAAGGACGTCTATTTCGTCGACGGCAAGGCGTTGAGCCTCGGCAACCAGCTCTCCTTCCAGGACCTCGCCAAGCACGAGCTCGCGTTCATCAAGCAGAAGGTCCTCGCTTGGAGCGCCACCTACGAGATCCACCGCGACGGGGTCCTCGCCGCCGTGGTCAAGAAGGAGCTCTTCACCTTCTTTCACTGCACCTTCAGCGTTGACGTTCCCGGCCCCGACGACCTGGTGGCCCAGGGATCGTTCACCGACCACGAGTATTCCTTTACCCGCGGCGACCGGATCGTCGCCACCGTCTCGAAGCAGTGGTTTACCTTCACCGACACCTACGGCGTCGACATCAATGAGGGGGAGGACCCGGTTCTTCTGCTCGCGAGCACCGTGGTGATCGACATGGCGTGCCACCCCGATGGCAGCCGCAACTGAGCGAGGAGACAATCCGATGGGTGCCGTTGCCGCCACTGTGATCGTCCGCAAAGAGAAGGAGATCGTCTCCGTCTTCCGCCAAGCCGGCGTCACGTCGGTCGCCACCGCCCGTTCCTCCGAGATGCTCGGCCTTCAGGAACGGGTCGCCTGGCGGCTGCTCATCGACCACGCCGTCATCCGTCCAGGAGCCCCGGGGACCTGGTATCTCGATGAACCGTCGTGGGAGGCATTCCGCCGGATGCGGCGGCGGATGGCGCTGGTGATACTGGCGATCGTGTTGATCGCGGCCCTCGGCACCTGGACCGCGGCCGCGGTGACCGCAGCGCATAAGTAGGCCGGAATGACCGAAGCCCGGGGCGCGAAAGCGTCCCGGGCTTCTTGTTGCCACTGCCGCCAGCCGATCAGGCGGGCTTGTGGTCGATCCCGGCTGGCGGTGCACCCGGACCGCGACCCCGCATACCGGGCCGCCCCCAGCCGCCGTGCCCCATCCGTTCGCTCCACGCTGTCACCTGTGCGCGCTGCGCCTCGGTCAGGAGCGCCTTGGCGCGGGCGTCGGAAATGAGCATCACCAGCTGGGCTTGGCCCATCGCGTCGTGCGCCGCGAGGAAGTGGGTGCGGATGGCTGCGGTGTCGGCACCGGCCGCGTCCATCGCTGTCTTGAGTTCCGCGAGATGGGTCTTGGCCCGCTCCATCGCGGCGCGGGAGTCACGCTCGGCCGCATCCCGGATGGCCGTGAGGGCGGTGATCTGCTGAGCGGTGAGCTGGAGTTCGCCATTCCGGGCGAGCAGTCGGGTCGGCGTGAAGGCCATGTTCCCCATCCGACCGGACATGGGGCCCATCGGACCCATCCCGCCGCGGCCCATCATCCGCATCGGTCCGTGCTGTGTGCTGTCGTGCTTCATCATGTGGCCGTGCATCCCACTGTCAGGCTGTTGTGCGGTGAGCGGCGCCGCGACCACCAGCGCGGCCAGCGCCACCCAATGACAAGTTCGCATCTTCAGTCCCTCCTTGAACACAGGATCAGACGTACATGGCACATCGTCGTTAGGTACGTGGGCCTCCCATGATCAGTTGAGATCATCCGAGTTTCCTCGTCCCCCTTCGTTACTATAGATTGGCTGCGTGCCGATCCGACAGATCCTTCCTCCGATCGCCGGCCTGGTCGCCGGTCTCCTCGCCTTCGCCATCACCGGCCCCGGCGGCCCCGCGCTCGCCCCCGACTCGATGTCCTATCTCGGCGCCGCCCAGTCGCTGGCCCAGCATCGGACCCTGCGAGTTCCCCTGAGCGACTGGAACGACGCCGACAGCACCGCCGCACTCACCGACTACGCCCCTGGGTTTCCGATCGTCCTCGCGGCACCGATCGCCCTCGGTGCTCCACCGGTGCCGGCGGCCCGGTATGTCCAGGCCCTCGCGGCCGGCCTCACCACCGCGATCGCCACGGC
>JBIOIC010000291.1:0-2668 GCA_044449625.1 Gemmatimonadales bacterium
CTGCTCGGCCAGGTCATCCCGCGTGGTCAGCAGCAGCCCGCCGACCATGTCGCTGTGGCCGTTGAGGTACTTGGTGGTGGAGTGGAGGACCACCTCGGCGCCGAATTCGAGGGGACGCTGGAAGATCGGGGTGGCGAAGGTGTTGTCGACCGCGAAGATGAGCCCGCGGGCGTGGGCGAGATCACCCACCGCCTGGAGGTCGGTGAGCGTCATCATCGGATTGGTCGGCGTTTCGCAGAAGAGCATCCGGGTCTTCGGCGTGATCGCGCGCTCGACGTTCCGGATGTCGCTGGTGTCCACGAAGGAGAACTCAAGACCGAAGCGGGAAAAGATACGGGTCATCATCCGGTGCGACCCGCCGTAGACGTTCTCCCCCGAGACCACGTGGTCGCCGTGGGAGAGGATCTTGAGGAGGGTGTCGAGCGCGGCGAGTCCCGACCCGAAGGCAAATCCGTGCGTGGCGCCCTCGAGCGCGGCGACGTTGCGCTCCAGGGCTTCCCGGGTCGGATTGGCGGTGCGGGCGTACTCGTAGCCTTTGTGTTTCCCGATCCCTTCCTGAACGTAGGTCGACGTCTGGTAGATCGGAGGCATGACGGCCCCCGCCAACGGGTCGGGGACCTGGCCGGCGTGGACGGCGCGAGTGCCGAGGCCGTGGGCGTGATCGTCGGGGAGGATACGGGTCATGAGTGGACCGGAAAGGGGCGCGGGGAAGCTAACGGCGCGGTCTCCGGGGCGGCAAGCGCCCGTTGTGCCGGCCCGCCGGCGCGGGTAGCTTGGCGGGGTGAGCACTGTGCAGACTCCCCTGCCCGTGGCCTCCCCCGCCGGATCGGCCCGCTGCCTGGTCGTGGATGACGACGACATGGTCCGCCACGCCCTGGTCCGGGTGGTCGAGGGCCAGGGTTTGGCGTGCGTGCAGGCCGGCTCCGGCCGCGCCGCGCTGGACCTCCTGGAACGCGAGGGGGAGGTCCCGGTCATCATCACCGACATCCATATGCCGGAGATGGACGGGCTGGAGTTCCTGCGGCAGGTCCGCCAGCGCTGGCCCGATTCCGCCGTCATCATGCTCACCGCCGTCGCCGATGTCGAGACCGCGGTGGCCTGCATGCAGCTCGGCGCGGTCGACTACATCGCCAAGCCGGTGATCGTCGACGAGGTCCGCACTCGGGTGACCCGCGCGCTGGAGAAGCGCGAGCTCACCCTCCAGAACCGCTTCTATCAGAAACATCTCGAGAGCCGGGTGCGGCAGCAGGCCCAGCGGATCCGCGAGCTTTTCCTCGAAGGGGTTCAGACACTCGCCCACGCACTCGAAGCCAAAGATGCCTATACCCGGGGCCATTCCAAGCGCGTCAGTTGGTACGCGGTCAAGACGGCCGTCAGCCTCGGCTTCACCGGCGATGAGTTGGAGGAGCTCCGCCTCGGCGCCGAACTGCACGACATCGGGAAGATCGGGACCCGGGAAGATGTCCTCAACAAGCCGGGACCGCTTACGCCCGAGGAGTTCCGCCACATCGCCGAGCATACCACGCTGGGTGAACGGATACTGGCGCCGCTGGCCCGGGAGAGTCCGCGGGTGCTCCGCATCGTCCGCTCCCATCACGAGCGGATGAACGGGTCGGGCTTTCCCGACGGCCTGGCGGGCGAGGCCATTCCGCTCGAGGCGCGCGTGGTCGGGGTGGCGGACGCCTTCGACGCGATGACGACCAACCGGACCTATCGCGCGCTCCGTTCACCGGTTGTCGCGATCGAGGAGTTGCGTCGCTGCATCGGCGAGCAGTTCGACCCGCGGGTGGTGGACGCCTTCCTCCGCGCCTTCCCCGACCCTTCGCAGCTGCCGGTGACGTTCTGAGCCGGACGAGTCGCCCGATCCTCTGTATCCAATGACCTCACCCACCTTGATGATCAGCGTGTCGGGGATGCGCGGCATCGTCGGCATCGACCTGACTCCCGAGCTCGTGGCCCGCCACGCTGCGGCGCTCGGCGCCTGGGCCCGCGCCAACGGGCGCCCCCTCGTCGTCCTCGGTCGCGATGCGCGGACCAGCGGCGCCATGTTCGCGCGCGCGGCGACGGCCGGACTGATGTCCGCCGGCGCCGACGTGATCGATCTCGGCATCGTTCCGACCCCGACGGTTCAGCTCGCGGTCGAGCACCACCACGCCGGGGCCGGGCTCATCCTGACCGCCAGCCACAATCCGATTGAGTGGAACGCGCTCAAGCTGGTCGGCCCCGACGGGATCTTCCTCGATGCCGGGGCGGGGGACGCCGTCCGGCTCCTGGCTGAGCGGGGGGTACCGCGGACGGCGTGGGACGGGATCGGTGCGGTGCGGGAGGATGCCGAGGCCATTCGGCGGCATCTTGATCTGGTGCTGGCGCTCCCCGAGCTCGATCTGGCCGCGCTCCGAAAGCGCCGCTTCAAGGTGGCGCTCGACTGTGTGCGCGGAGCGGGGGGTACCACCATTCCCCGACTGCTCGAATCGCTCGGTTGCGAGGTGCACGGCATCAACCTTGAGACCGATGGCCGTTTTCCGCGGGCGCCGGAACCGATCCCGGAGAATCTGGGAGAGCTGAGCCGCCTGGTGTGCGAGACCAAGGCCGACATCGGGATGGCGGTGGATCCCGACGTGGACCGGCTGGCGCTGGTGGATGAGACCGGCGCGCCGATCGGCGAGGA
>JBIOIC010000292.1:0-2637 GCA_044449625.1 Gemmatimonadales bacterium
CCGCTGCTCGTCTCGGTGCGCTCCGGGGCCGCGGTTTCGATGCCCGGCATGATGGAGACGATCCTCAACCTCGGCCTCAACGACCGGACCGTGGCCGGACTGGAACGGCAGACGGGGAACGCCGTCTTTGCGTGGGACTCCTACCGCCGATTCGTCCAGATGTACGGCGGCGTGGTCTTCGACCTTCCCAAGGCCCCCTTCGACCAGCTACTCGAGACAAAGAGGAAGGCGCGGAAGGCCGACCGCGCCATCGACCTCCCGGCCGGCGACCTCCGCGCCCTGGTGAGCGAGTTCAAGGCCCACATCCGGAGCGCGACCGGGAAGGACTTTCCCGAGGAGCCGATGGACCAGTTGTGGGGCGCGATGACCGCAGTCTTTGAAAGCTGGAACACCCGGCGCGCCATCGACTACCGGAAAATGCACGGTATCTCCGATGCGATGGGGACCGCCGTCAGCGTGTGCACGATGGTCTTTGGCAACCTGGGCGAGGACTCCGCGACCGGCGTCGCCTTCAGCCGCGATCCCTCGACCGGCGAAGCCCGGCTCTACGGCGAGTACCTCTTGAACGCCCAGGGCGAGGACGTGGTCAGCGGCGCCCGGACCCCCGATCCGATCGACCGGCTGGCCCTCGCCCTGCCACAGGCCCACGACGAGCTGGCCCGGATGGCCCGGACCCTCGAACGGCACTTCCGGGACGTGCAGGACATGGAGTTCACCATCGAGCGCGGCAAGCTCTACATGCTCCAGACCCGCCGCGCGCAGCGAACCGGCGCCGCGGCGCTCCGCAGCGCCTGCGAGATGGTGGCCGAGGGGCTCATCAGCGAGGAAGAGGCGGTCGCCCGGATTCCTCCCAACGACCTGAATCAGCTCCTCCATCCGACCATCGACCCGAGCGCAACGCTCGACCTCCTCACCACCGGCCTTCCGGCCTCGCCCGGCGCCGCCTCGGGGCAGATCGTCTTCGATGCCGATCTCGCCGCCGAGCGGAACAAGGCCGGCGACGCAGTGATCCTCGTCCGCCGCGAGACGAGCCCCGAGGACTTCCACGGGATGGTGGCCGCCCGGGCGATCCTCACGGCGCGGGGCGGGATGACCTCCCACGCGGCCGTGGTGGCGCGGGGCATGGGCAAGCCGTGCGTCGCGGGAGCCACGGCGCTCGATGTGCACGAGGACGATGGCTATCTCAAGATCGGGTCCCGCACCCTCAAGGCCGGGGAATGGATCACCATCGACGGCGCCACCGGCCGGGTCCTTGGCGGCCAGGCCCGGCTCTCGCCGCCCGCACTGAATGAGCACTTCGCCCGCATCCTCGGCTGGGCCGACCGGCTGCGCCACCTCCGGGTGCGCACCAATGCCGATACGCCGGCCGATGCCCACAAGGCCCGGGACTTCGGCGCCGAGGGGATCGGACTCTGCCGCACCGAGCATATGTTCTTCGAGGGCGATCGCATCACCGCGATGCGGGAGATGATTGTCGCCGGGGATGCCGACAAGCGCCGGATCGCGCTCGCCAAGCTCCTCCCGATGCAGCGCGGGGACTTCGAGGCGATCTTCCGGGCGATGGAGGGATTTCCAGTCACCATCCGGCTGCTCGATCCGCCATTGCACGAGTTCCTGCCGCACGAGCCGGAGGAGATCGCCCGGCTGGCGCACGAACTCGGGACGCCGGTCGAGGAGATGACCCGGATCGTCCACTCGCTGGCCGAGACCAATCCGATGCTCGGCCTCCGTGGCTGCCGGCTCGGCATCGTCTATCCCGAGATCACGGTGATGCAGGCCCGCGCCATCTTCGAGGCCGCCTGCACCGTGGCGGGCCGAGGAGGCCGGGTGATGCCGGAGGTGATGATCCCCCTCACCGCCACCGTCGTCGAGTATCGGCAGCAGGCGCTGATCGTCCGCCAGGTGGCCGAGGAGGTTTTCCGGGAGCGGCAGCTCACCGTGCCCTATCTGCTCGGGACGATGATCGAGCTGCCCCGCGCGGCCCTGACCGCGGACGAGATCGCGCGCGAGGCGCAGTTCTTCTCCTTCGGCACCAACGACCTGACCCAGACCACATGGGGGCTCTCCCGCGACGATGCGGGAAGGTTCCTCCCCTTCTACCTGGAACGGAACATCATCGAGGCCGATCCCTTCGAGGTCCTCGATCAGCGCGGGGTCGGCCAACTGGTGGCGATGGCCTGCAAGCTGGGCCGCTCCACCCGCCCGGACCTGAAAATCGGCATCTGCGGCGAGCACGGCGGTGAGCCGAGCTCGATCGCCTTCTGCGACTCGCTGGGAATGAACTACGTCAGTTGTTCGCCGTTCCGGGTCCCCATCGCACGGCTCGCCGCCGCGCAGGCGGCGCTGGCTGAGCGCGGAACGATGGACCGGACCCGGGCAAGCCTCTAGCCTCGTACCACAGGAGCACCGATGGCCAATCCGCTGGTCGGCGTCGTCATGGGCTCCGACTCCGACTGGGAGACAATGCAGCACGCCGCCAAAGTGCTGGATGACTTTGGCGTCCCCTTCGAGCAGCGCGTCGTCTCGGCGCACCGCACGCCCGATCTCCTGGCCGAGTACGCGCGGGAGGCGCGCGAACGGGGCCTCGCGTGCATCATCGCGGGCGCCGGCGGTGCCGCCCATCTCCCCGGCATGCTC
>JBIOIC010000293.1:0-2608 GCA_044449625.1 Gemmatimonadales bacterium
CGGCTACGCCGAGCCCGCCGAGGATGATGAGGATGCCGATCATCCGGTCGGTCATTCGCCGAGCCCCCGCGTCATCTCGATCATCGTCTGCCGGAACCCCGCTCTGGCAAAGAGGCGCTGCGCCTCCTCGTTCTTCGCCGCGGTGGAGAGGACCACCTGCGGCGCGCCGCGCTCCGTGAGCGCCTTGAGTGCCGCATCCAATAGCGCCTGTCCAACACCCTGCCTCCGGTGCGCGCGATCCACCACGATGTCGTAGATGGCCCCCGCCGGCCCCCGGAGCGCCATATAGTCCATCCCCTCAAGCCCGGCATAGAGGTACCCAGCCACCACCCCTTCCCGTTCGGCGACGAGAAGGAGGACCCGTTCCTCCGTGAGCTGGGTGCCGAGGAAGTTGGCGTACCCCTGCGGTGTCGCCGGGGTGGCGGCGATGAAGCGCGCCGGGTCGAAGGCGTGGTGGGCCTCGACCAGGAGGGCGCCGAGCCGTCCGATAGCGGGGAGGTCGGCGGAAGCCGCCGGCCGGATCGTGATCTGGGGGACGCCGCTCTGCGCACGCTGCACCGGAGACGCTCCTGAACGGGCGGGGCCCGAGGGAACTTTCACTTGCGGGGTGCCGGAAGGTACGTTCCTTGGGAACCATTGAACCAGTCCAGCTCACCGGGCACCGGATCGGAGATTCCACAATGCAATCACGCACACTCGGCCGGAGCGGCCTCAAGGTCTCCGCCCTCGGACTCGGCTGTATGGGGATGAGCTCCGGCTTCGGCCCCCCCGGCGACAAGAAGGAGATGATCAAGCTCCTCCACGCCGCGGTGGACCGGGGGATCACCTTCTTCGATACCGCCGAGGCGTATGGCCCTTATGCGAATGAGGAGTTGCTGGGAGAGGCGTTCGCACCGATCCGGAACAAGGTGGTCATCGCGACCAAGTTCGGCTTCACCTATCCCGAGGGGGGTGAGCGGGGACTGAGCAGCAAGCCCGCCCACATCCGCGCGGTGGTGGAGGCGTCTCTCAAGCGGCTCCGGGTGGAAGCGATCGACCTCCTCTACCAGCATCGGGTCGATCCGGAGACGCCGATCGACGAGACCGCCGGAGCGGTGCGGGAGCTGATCCAGGCGGGGAAGGTCCGACACTTCGGGATGTCGGAGGCGGCGGTCGGCACCATTCGGCGGGCCCACGCCGTCCAGCCGGTGACGGCGCTCCAGAGCGAGTACTCCCTCTTCTGGCGGGAGCCGGAGCAGGAGGTGATCCCGACCCTCGAGGAGCTGGGGATCGGCTTCGTCCCCTTCAGCCCCCTGGGGAAGGGATTCCTGACCGGCGCCATCACCGCCGACACCAAGTTCGATGCCGGTGATTTCCGGAACATCGTCCCGCGCTTCACTCCCGAGAATCGGAAGGCCAACCAGGCGCTGGTCGACCTCCTCGGCACGATCGCGGCGGGAAAGGGGGCGACGCCGGCGCAGGTGGCACTGGCCTGGCTCCTGGCGCAGAAGCCCTGGATCGTGCCGATCCCAGGCACCACCAAGCTGTCGCGCCTGGAGGAGAACATCGGTGCTGCGGCACTCGTCCTCTCCGCCGCCGATCTCAAGGGGATCGATGAGGCTGCCTCCCGGATCACGTTGCAGGGGGAGCGCTACCCCGCGCATCTGGCCCGGATGGTCGGTCGATGACGGCCCCCATCCCCGCGCTCGCCGGGTGGGAGAACTTCTTCGTCATCGTCGGTTCCTCTGGCGGTGCCCTCGTCGGGTTGCAGTTCGTGGTGCTGACCCTCGTCGCCGAACGGAGCGGTCGCACCTCCCGCGACACGGTGAACGCCTTCGGGACCCCGACGGTGGTGCACCTCTCCGGCGCCCTCTTCATCTCGGCGGTGATGAGCGTCCCCTGGCATTCGCTCGGTGCGGCGTCGGTCGCGGTGGTGTTGAGCGGGCTCGCGGGGGTTGGGTACGCCGCTGTCGTCATCCGGCGGGCGCGGCGGCAGTCGGTCTATGCCGCCGATCGAGAGGACTGGATCTGGTACATCATCGTCCCCGGCATCGTGTACGCCATTCTCACCGCGGCAGGGCTCGTCCTCACCAGCTCCCCGGGGGGCGCTCTGCTCACCATCGGCGGTTGTGCGCTCGGACTGCTCCTCGTCAGTGTGCGAAACGCCTGGGACACGGTGACCTATGTCGTCTCCGGAGCTCATCACCAGCCGCCGGAGGGGTGATCGGACGGCGGCGCTCTTGCGTCGCCGCTTCGTCGTTTGGTCAGGGTGTCTGCGAGGGTGGGGCTTGCCCCGCCCTCGATGATTTGGATCGCTGCATCGGGATGCCAGGGGCGCAGCGTGCTGCGCCCCTACTGTCGCCGTGCTGGCATTCGGCGGTCGGGTCGCCGGAGGCGACTCCCACGTATCTCGCTTCCTCTCTCGCATGGAAAGGGGGTCAGGGGTGAGGGAAGACCAGGCGAGAGAGCAGGGCTGCAACTCTTATCCTCCGATCTCCTCGAGTCTCCGTAGGAGAAGGCGTCGCTCGCCGTCCACCTTCGTCATCTCGAGCGCCATCCCGAACTCCGTCGCCGCCTCCTTCATCCGTCCCAACCGCCGGAGCAGCTCCCCCCGCGCCACCGGGAGCCA
>JBIOIC010000294.1:0-2596 GCA_044449625.1 Gemmatimonadales bacterium
CCCCGCCCCCTCCTCGGCTAACTTCAATGTCTGTCAACATTTGTGGCCACTCACGTGGCGCGAGAGGGGTGATACGTTTGTCCGAAGTCATCATTCACGATGACGAGAGCTTCGAGCGGGCGCTCAAGCGCTTCAAGAAGAAGTGCGAAAAGGCCGGCATCCTGTCCGACCTGCGCAAGCACCGTCACTTCGAGAAGCCCAGCGAGAAGCGCAAGCGCAAGCAGAACGCGGCGATCCGGAAGAACCGCCGTGGTCCACGGATTCCCCGTGCCTGAGCTGGCCGGGACGCTGCAGGGGGCGTTGAACGCGGCCCGGAAGGCGCAGGACAAAGCGCGCGTCCTGCTGCTCTCAACGATCGTCGCGGGGGTCAAGAACCGCGAGATCGAACTCAAGCGGACGGTCACCGATGACGACGTGGTCGAGGTCCTCCGCAAGGGGATCAAGACTCGGCAGGATTCGGTGGAGCAGTACGAGAAGGCCGGCCGGATGGAGCTCGCCGCGCGCGAGACCGCCCAGATCGGGATGCTGGAGGAGTTCCTTCCCCCCTCGGTGGATCCCGCCGAGATCCGCGCCGCCGCGCGCGAGGCGATCGCCGGCGGCGCCAAGGACGTTGGAGCGCTGATGAAGGTGCTGATGCCGAAGTTCAAGGGGCGCGCCGACGGGAAGGTCATCAACCAGGTGGCGCGCGAGGAACTGCAGGCCGGATGACGGCCGCGTTGCAGTCGCATTCCCCTCACGGGGTGCCGGTGCCCACGGGCGCAGGCACCCCGTTCGCTTTGCCACCGGAGCGGTACGCCGCGGCGCTCGATGCGCTGGAGTTCTCCGGCGCCCTCGATGCCGTCGCCGGTTTTGCCGCCGGACCACTCGGCGCCGCGCGGGTCCGGGACCGCCGCCCCTCCGCCAATGCCGAATGGATCCGGGAGGAGCTCGCCGCGGTCGGCGAGGTGGCGGCCCTCGAACGGATCGGCCGCGGTCCCGCCATCGCCGCCGCGCCCGACGCCGAGGGTGCCCTCGCGCGGCTCACGCGTGAGGGGAGCGTGCTCGAGGGGCAGGAACTCGCCTTGATCGCGCGGCTGATGGTGGCCGGGCGGCGCACCGCCGATGAGCTCCGTCGCATCGCTCCCGAGGCGCCGCGCGCCGCCCGGCTCGCCGTCCCGCTCCCCGCGCCCGCCCTCGACCGGCGGCTCGAACTCTCCATCGATCTCGATGGCGGCGTCCTCGACACCGCGAGCCCGGCGCTCGCCGCCGCGCGCCGCGAGGTGCAGACTTCCCGTACCCGGCTCCTGAAGCGCCTCGAAGCGCTCCTCCACGGCAGCGAGGGGTCGGTCACCCTGCGGAACGGTCGCTACGTCATCCCGGTCCGGCGCGACTCCCGCGAGCGTCCCGGCGGGATCATCCACGACGAATCGGCGAGCGGGACCACCCTCTTCATCGAACCGGCGGAGACGATCGCCTTGGGCAACGCGCTCCGCGAGGCGGAGGTGGCCGAAGAGCGGGAGGTGCGCCGAGTGCTGGCGGAGCTCTCGAACGAGCTTCGGCCCTGGGCCCCACCGCTCTTCGCGGTGCACGAGATGTGCGTCGCCGCGGATGACCTGGCCGCGCGGGGGCGGTACGCCGCGCGTGCCGACGGGATCGTGCCGGCGGTCGAGGAGCGGGGGGCCACGCTGGTGATCCGGCGGGGCCGGCATCCGCTGCTGCTCGCCCGCGGGATCGTAGTGGTGCCGTTTGACCTGGTCCTCGAGGCCGGGGAACGGACCGTGCTGGTGAGCGGTCCCAACACCGGGGGGAAGACCGTCTTCCTGAAGGCGGTCGGGCTCCTCGCCGCGCTGGTGCAGTGCGGCATCGTCCCGCCGGTGGCGGACGGATCGACCTTTCCGGTCTTCCGCCGCTTCTATGCCGACATCGGCGACCACCAGTCGATCGCCGCCGATCTCTCGACCTTCAGCGCGCATATGGCGGAGGTCCGCCGCATCCTCGACGAGGCGGACGACGCGACGCTGGTCCTGTTCGATGAGATCGGGAGCGGAACCGATCCGGTCGAGGGGGCCGCCCTCGCCGCCGCGACGCTCTTGGCACTCACTCGGCGTGGCGTCACCACCATCGCCACGACCCACCTCGGCACGCTCAAGGATCTCGCCACCCGCTTTCCCGGGGTGGTGAACGCTTCGCTCCAGTTCGACGTGCAGACACTCTCACCCACGTACCACTTCCAGAAGGGGATCCCGGGCCGTTCCTACGGGCTCGCGATCGCCCGGCGCCTCGGCGTCGATGGATCGGTGCTCGCGGAGGCGGAGGTGATGGTCTCGCCGGAGGAGCGGCGGCTCGATCTCCTGCTCGCGGCGGCGGAGGCGAAGGCGGTGGAATTGCGGAACCGGGAGACGGAGCTCGAACGCCTGGCGTTCGAAGCGACGAACTTGGCGGCGCGGCTGGAGCTGCAAGACCGTACGCAGACTGCCCGTGAGGAAGAGTTGAGGCGGCAGGAGAAGGAGCGCGAACGGCAGAAGCGGCAGGGCTCGCGGGATCTCCTGCTCGACGCCCGCTCGACGGTTGAGGCGGCGTTGGAGCTCGCTCGGAAGACGACGTCGGAGCTCGAAGC
>JBIOIC010000295.1:0-2583 GCA_044449625.1 Gemmatimonadales bacterium
GATAGCAGTTAGCGACTCAACACTCGGAGCAACGCGTGGACACACTGATCCAGGACCTCCGCTATGCCGTGCGCTCGCTGCTGAAGAGCCCCGGCTTCACCATCGTCGCGGTGGCGACCTTGGCGCTCGGGATCGGGGCCACGACGGCGATCTTCGGGATCCTGAATTCAGTCCTGCTACGACCGCTCCCCTACCCCCACGCTGACCGGCTGGCTTCCGTGTGGGAAGCGGGGTCCCGAGGTGGCGTTATGGGACTCTCCCGCCTCGACCTGGAGGATTGGCGGCGGGAGACCCGCAGCTTCAAGCACCTGGCCGCCTACTATGCCAGCTCGGCCAACCTGACCGGCACCGGACAGCCGGCCCGCGTCACCGTCGCGACGGTGACTCCCGATTTCTTCGATGTCTTCGGCTCCCTTCCGCTGCGGGGACACCTCTTCCGAGGCGCCACCAGCGCAGACGGGGTCGTCATCAGCAACGGGCTCTGGCAACGCCTCTATGGAGGAGTTCCGGAAGCGCTGGGCCGATCGGTTGCGATTGATGGGGCCTCCTTCCCCGTCGTGGGCATCCTTCCACCGCAATTCGACTTTCCCCACGGCACCGACCTTTGGGCTCCGCTTGACCTCGACCAGGATCGGACCAGCCGATCGGCCCACAACTACCAAGTGGTGGGCGACCTTCTTCCCGGCGTGGACGTCCGCAATGCGCAGGCCGACATGGCAGGCATCGCCGCCCGACTGGCGGACGAGTACCCCAACTCCAATCACTGGGTCGGTGCCAAGATCATCAACTTGCAGGAGGACCTGACCGGAAACATCCGGCCCACCCTGATGCTCTTCTCGGTCATGGTGGCGCTGGTCCTCCTCATCGCCTCCGCCAATGTCGCAGCGCTGCTGCTGGTCCGGGCCACCGCCCGGGAGCGGGAGATGGGGGTGCGCTCTGCGCTCGGCGCCGACACCGGCCGTCTGGTGCGTCAGCTGCTCACCGAAAGCGGCCTGCTCGCGGCCACTGGCGCGGGCCTGGGACTGCTGCTTGCGATCTGGGTGGTCGCGGCGCTGCGTACCGCAGTGCCAATCGCCGAGCTTTCAGGGTTGCCCCGCATCATCGATGGGACCGTGCTGGCATTCACCATCGGGCTTGCCATCGCCACGGCGCTGGTCTTCGGCACTGCCCCTGCGCTCCGGGGTGCGCGAGGGGACCTCAGCGACGCGCTGAAGCGGGCCGGGGGCCGTGGCGTGACGACGCTGGGATCGCACGGCACCCTGATCGGCGGCGAGGTGGCGCTGGCCACGATCCTCCTCCTCGGCGCCGGGTTGACAGCGCGGAGTCTCTGGCGGCTCCAGGGAGAGACCCTCGGCTTCGAACCGCATCAGGTGACCGTAGCCGGCATCACCTTTCCGGCTGCCGACAGCGGCGCGGCCTGGATCGCAGGGGCCGCGCAGTTGATCGATGCCGTCGGTGCCACTCCGGGGATCTCCTCCGCCGCCCTGGCCTCCGGCCTCCCGTTCAGCAGGTACAGCAACGGCAGCTTCGTGATCGAGGGACGCCCCGAAGACGTCAACGCCCGGCCCAATGCCGCCTGGCGGGCCGGCTCCTCCGGTCTCTTCCGCACGCTCGGAATCCCCGTCCGCGAAGGGAGGGACTTCGCATCGGCGGACCGGGGCGAGCCCGCGGTGGCCATCGTCAACCAGGCCGCAGCTCGTGCGTACTGGCCCGACGGGGACCCCATCGGCGCCCGGATCGCCCTTCCGGGATATGACGACGATACCTACGCCGCCTCTAAACGGGGGTCGAATGAGTGGTTCACCATCGTCGGCGTCGTGGGTGACACCCGCGACATCGCCCTCGGCATCGCCCCGGGGCCGACGATCTACCTCTCCCTCGACCAGCGGCGATCGGACCGCAACCTGGCCATCGCGGTGAAGAGCAACCTTCCGCCGGCCGACCTCCGACGGTCCCTGAGCGGGATATTGACCAGCTTCAATCCCGACGCGCCGGTTCAACTGCGCGCCATGGACGACTTGGTGGCACAGACCACGGCGAGCCCACGCTTGCGCGCACTCCTGATCGGGCTCTTTGCCCTGCTGGCGGCCACTCTCGCTGCGATCGGCATCTACGGTGTGTCGGCGTACGCCACCGCGCAGCGCACCCGGGAAATCGGGCTGCGGATCGCGCTCGGTGCCTCGCCCCGGAAGGCCGTCGCCACGATCGTGCGGCGGATCGCGCTCTACGCCGGAGGGGGGCTCCTCCTCGGCCTGGCGGCCGGGGTGGTCGAGGCTCGTCTCATCGGGCGCTTCCTCTACGGCATACATCCGGCCGATGCCACGACGTTCGCGGCCGTGGCCCTTGTCCTCGGCGGGGTGGCGTTCGCCGCGACCTACCTCCCCGCCCGCCGCGCGACGCGGATCGATCCGATGGTGGCGTTGCGGGCGGAGTGAGGCGGGCGGGCGCGTGATGGGCCGCGTGAACGGCCGCGTTGGCGGGTGGGAAGCCGCGTGGACGGATGGACGCATAGACGGATGGACGGATAGCGGATAGCGACAAGCTCTCACACTGGAGTCACCTGTGGATACGCTGATCAACGAC
>JBIOIC010000296.1:0-2578 GCA_044449625.1 Gemmatimonadales bacterium
AGCCAGCTTGAAGTCGAACAGGATAAGGCTTACGACATCTCGTTCGCCGGCGCTCCTGTGGGCACCTACAAGTTCTACTGCCTGCCGCATCTCGCGATGTCGATGCACGGGAAGATCATCGTTACGAAGTAAGCTTGGAGCCTAGAGCTTAGAGTTTAGAGCTTAGAGTCAGGTATGGAAAAGGGGGCTCCGGCGAACGTCGGGGCCCCTTTTTTCGTGACGGGTGATGCGTGACGCGTTACGCGCTACCCATCACTCGTCACCCGTCACCCGTTACTCGTCACCCGCCACCTCTCAGACCTGACCACCAGCGCCACGATGGCGATCCCCACCACCAGCCCCGCGATCGCGTCGATCCCGTAATGCATCTGACAGTACACCGTGGCGATGGCGAGGAGTGCCGCGGGGAGGGCCATCGCCGCGCCGAGGCGGCGGTCTCCCGCCCAGGCGGCCAAGGTCGCGGCGGTGGTGGCGGCGACGTGGGAGGAGGGGAACGCGGCGCCGTAGGAACTTCCGCTCGCGAGCGCGCCGTACACCATCCGGGCGGTCACCGTCTGGACGAAAGCACCGGTGGGGCGGGCAAACTCATAGTACGGGCCAGCCACCGGAAAGAAGACGAACCAGAGGTAGCAGAAGACGAAGACGCTCATCTCGCAGAGCACCACACGCCGGAGCGCCGTGAGCTCCCCCCGGAACCAGAACCAGAGCACTGGCAGCGGGACGATCACATAGTAGCAGAGATAGGCGCCGTGCAGGACGGTCGACCAGAAGAGGCTCGGATGCGCCCGCCACCAGTCCCGGCTCGGCTGCATCCCGAAGAGCCGCTGTTCCAGGCGCTGGATCAGGGCGTCGTGCACCGGCGGGAGCCCCGGACCCTGGAGGACGTCGAGCGCGGTGTAGAGCCCGGCGATGAGGACGATCGGATAGACTTCGGCGACAAAGTGGCCGAAGCGTCCCAGGCCATCGCGCCGCACCAGCCAGACGAGCGGCAGGATCAGCAGGTGCGCGAAGGCGATCCACCAGCAGCCCGGGATCGTCGCCACCCGGCTCAGGGCGACCGCGGCGACGATCAGGCCGTAGCCCGCCGTCAGCCCGTCGACCAGGCGGTAGCGGTGGTCCATTCGCGCCGTCACAGCCACCCGGCGGCGCGATACCAGCCCAGCGTATCGGTGAGTCCCCGCTCGAGATCGAACAGCGGATGCCAGCCGGCGGCGGCGATGAACGGCACCGGATCGGCGGTCCACGCCTCCTGATAGAACTCGTTGGCCTTGTCATAGCGGAGGATGGTCTTCCGGCGGAAGAGCGCGGCGAAGGCGCCGGTGCAGCCGAGGGCCGCGCGGGCGGCGAACTCGGGGATCGGGAGCACCAAGACCTCGCGGCCGAGGGTGCGCCCGATCTTCCGGACCAGCTCGCGGCTGCTGACGATCTCGGGATGGTTGACGTAGAAGGTGCGGCCCGCCATCCCATCAGCGGTGGCGGCGGCGATCGCCCCGGCCAGGTCCACCACGTGCACGGCGGAGAGCTCCATCGAGCCATCGCCGAAGACGGGGACGATGCCGAGGCGGGCGGCCTTGAAGAGGACGAGAAAGTTGTCGCGATCGCGAGGGCCGTAGACGGCGGGAGGGCGGAGGATGACCCAGGGGAGGGCGCTTTCCCGGACGACCAGCTCGCCGGCGAGCTTGCTCCGGCCGTACATCGTGACCGGAGCATCAGGCTCGCCCTCTCTCCTCGGCTGGCCCCGCTTGGCCGGGCCCCCCGCCGCCATCGAGCTTACATAAAGGAAGCGGGCCGTTGGGGAGACCGCTTCAGCTGCGCGGAGGAGGTTGGCGGTGCCATCGCGGTTGGCGGCGAGGAACTCCGCTTCATCGACCGCGCCGGTGAGCGCCGCCACGTGGCAGATGGCGTCCTGGCCCTCGCAGGCGCGGTGGAGCGCCGCGTGGTCGTCGAGGCTTCCGGGGATGAGGGTGACCCCGCGCTCGGCGAATCCCTGCGCCCGCGCCGGCGAACGCACGAGGGCGGTTACCCGATCTCGGCGGGCCAGCAGTCGGTCGACCAGGTGGCCGCCGACGAATCCGGTCGCTCCGGTGAGGAGGATGTTCATTGGGATGGGTGATTAAGCAGGGGCGCAGCCTGCTGCGCCCATACGGCGCGGCAGGCGTGCCCCTACGCGTGAGTCCGGACCGCCCGGTCGTAGAGCCGGTAGGTCTTGTAGACGGTGAATCCCATCTTCTGGAGGCCCAGGTTCATCGCCGGATTGTCCTCCAGGATCCAGCCCCCTTCGCCCCAGCCGATCCCGCGCTCACCGGCCTTGGACCAGATCCAGTGATACAGGGCGGAGTCCACGCCGAGGCCGCGGAATTCGCGGACCACGCCAAGCAGGGGGATCCGGGCCCGGGTGAGCTTCTTCATCTTCAAGTTCCAGAGGATCTTGAAGAGCGCGGGGATGAGGGCGCCGTTGCGATTGGTGCGGAGCACTTCATTCAGATCGGGGAGGGCGAGGCCGAAGCCGATCGCCTGGCCGTCCTTGATGGCGAAGACCACGAGCTCGGGGATGACCACCGGCTTGAACTGCTTGGCC
>JBIOIC010000297.1:0-2564 GCA_044449625.1 Gemmatimonadales bacterium
GGTGATGGAGCGCGCCCTGGCGATCGAAGGGCGGATCGCCGTGGACGAACTGCGGAGCGGCAAGCTCGATGACGTGCGGCGCGCCGGGGTCGGAGCGGCGGCGATCCGGCTCCGGGATCTGCCCCTGCTCGTCCGGCCTCTGGCGGGACGGTCGTTCGCCGAAGTGGGCGATGCACTGCGAACCGTACCGCGCCCGGCACTTCTGGTGGTGGATTACCTGCAACTGGTGGCCCCGCCCGCGGCGGCGGGGTCAACCGAGGACTCGATCGCGCTCGCGGCGCGCGGGTTGAAGACGATCGGCCTGGAGCACGATGTCGCCGTGCTTGCCGTGGCCCAGCTCCCCGACCACAACCCGCGCCGCAAAGACCCGCGCCCCACCCTCGACGACTTCGGGGGCAAGGGTCAAGTCAAGCAGCACGCCGATGTGGTGCTGGCGATCTATCGGGAGGAGATGTACCGGCCGGGCGGCGGGATGGAGGGGGCAACCGAACTGCTCGTGGCCAAGAACCGCAACGGACCGACCGGCTTCGTGGACCTCTACTTCTACCGCCGCTGGCTCCGCTTCGAGGACATGCTCGACCCGGAGCGCTGACCTACTTCGCGGCCGGGGCCGGCACCGCCGCCTTGGCCGCCGCGCTGTCCGGCGCGGGCACGACCGCCCCGGTCAGTTCGACGATCGACCCGCTCGCGCCCGCTTCCGGACGGATCCGGATCCACAGCGGACGGCCCGTGGTCTCAAGGTAGAACGCCTGCTCGCCCACCGCCCCCTTGCTGTCGCCCAGCACGTGGTACAGCGTATCCGCCTTGAACATACTGCGATAATAGCCGGTGACCGAGTCCGCGCTCATCGGCGAGTTGAAAGTCAGCACCAGGGCGTCCTCGCTCCCGGAACGGCCGACGAAGGCGCCGTTCGGCGGCAGGGGAAGATTTGCGAAGGCGGCCGGGAGCGACGGGAGCTTGGGCGGTTGCGGGCGGCAACCCACCGTCAGCCCGACCAGGAGTGCTGCGGAACAGGCGAGAGTGCGATTCATGGGGGTGGAGACTAAGAACGCCGCCGGACGGGGTCAAGGCTCGGAAGCTTAGAGCTTAGAGCCAGGAGCTCAGAGCGTGGAACTGGAGCATGGAACCATCGACCTAGCACCCCGCAGTGCCCCTCCTTAACTTTCCACCATCATCCGCGAATGAGACCAGGGGAATTCGATGGCTGGCCACAGCAAATGGAAGCAGATCAAGCGCAAAAAAGCCGTGACCGATTCACGGCGCGCTTCGACGTGGACCAAGGCGATCCGCGAGATCACCATCGCCGCGAAGGCCGGCGGAGGCGACCCGGACGGAAATCCGCGCCTCCGGACGGCCATCGACGCCGCGCAAGCGGTGAACATGCCGAAAGAGAACATCGAACGGGGCATCAAGAAGGGCACCGGTGAGCTCGAAGGGGAGACGATCCAGGAGCTCTCCTACGAGGGCTACGGCCCGGGTGGCGTGGCCATCTTCATCGACGCGACGAGCGACAACCCCACCCGCACGGTCGCGGACATCCGTCACGCCTTCAGCCGCAACGGCGGCAACCTCGGCTCCAGCGGTTCGGTCGGGTGGATGTTCGACCGCCGCGGACAGATCTACATTGATGCCACCCGCCACCCCGACGAAGAGCAGACCTTGGAGCTCGCGCTCGACGCCGGAGCCGAGGATTTCGCCCGCGACGGCGACCAGTACGTGATCGCCACTCATCCCAACGATTTTCACGGGATCCAGCACGCGCTCAAGGGGCGGAAGCTCGAGATCGAATCGGCCGAGATCGCCATGGTGCCGAAGAACACCGTGAAGGTCGCGGGCAAGGATGCCGAGACGCTGCTCAAGCTGCTCGATGTGCTCGAGGAACTGGACGATGTCGCCAAGGTTTTTTCCAACTTTGACATCGATGCCTCGACGATGGCCGAGGCCGACGCCTGAAAGTTCTCGGCATCGACCCCGGCACCGCCGTCGCGGGATTCGGCGTGGTGGATGGAGGGGCGGGCCGGGGCGTCCGCCCCTTGCTCGTGGAGTGCGGGGTCATCCGGACCGCGGCGGGCTCACCCCTCGCCGAACGGCTCCAGACGATCCACGCCGGCGTCACGGAACTCCTGGAACGGCATCATCCCGACATCCTCGCGGTCGAAGGGATCTTCTACGCCCGGAACGTGCGCACTACCATCGTCCTGGGCCACGCCCGCGGTGTCATACTCCTCGCGGCGGCGGCGGCCGGCTGTCCCGTCGCGGAATACTCCCCGGCCGTGGTGAAGAAGACCGTGGTCGGCCGTGGTGCGGCGACCAAGCCGCAAGTCGGCTATATGGTGGCGCAGTTGCTGCGCCTGACCCGGGCACCGAGCCCCGCCGATGCGGCGGATGCCGTCGCCATCGCGCTGACCCATCTGATGACGGCCCACCGGCCGGGGCGGCGCGCGTGATCGCTTCCATTGCCGGCGTCCTCGCCTCCCGCGACGGCGACACGGCGGTCGTGCTCACCTCCGGCGGCATCGGCTATGCCATCATGGTGCCCCTCGGCGTTCACGAGCGCCTCCCCA
>JBIOIC010000298.1:0-2499 GCA_044449625.1 Gemmatimonadales bacterium
CCACTTCATCGGCGAGGCGGAGCCACCGCGCGGCCGGCCCGCCGCTCGGCGTCATCCCCGCGAGCGTTCCCATTGCTCCACATAGCTCCGCAGCACGTGCATGAAATCCTGCGCGTTGGTCACCACGCCGTAGGCCTGATGGGTGCCCCGGTCCTTGAGTTTGTTCACCACGAACTCGGTCTGGTCGACGCAGATCGTCATCAGCGGCGTCGGAATCCCGTTCTTCATATGGAAGGCGGGGAGCATGTTGCCGACCGCGATGGCGTGGAGCGCCGTCGCCACCAGCACGGCCCCGGTCGCCTTGACCGTATGCTCCCGCATCGCGTCCTGTGCGGCGAGAGTGTCGCTGAATACCTCGGGAAGGGGACCGTCATCCCGGATCGATCCCGCCAGCACAAACGGGATCTTCCGCGTCACCAGGGCGTGCATGATCCCGCTCGGCACGATCCCCTGCTCCACCGCATCCGCGATGCTCCCGATAGCGCGGATCCGGTTGATGGCGCGCATATGAAGACCGTGGCCCCCCTCCGTCGCCTGGCCGGTGTTGGTCATCCCGAGCGTCGTGCCGTAGATGGCGGCTTCCAGGTCGTGGACCGCGACCGCGTTGCCGGCCAGCACCGCATGGACGTAACCGTTCCGGATGAACCACTCGAAGTCGGCCCGGGCCCGGGAGTGCACCAGCGCGGGACCGACGACCCAGACGAGATAGCCGCCGCCCCGCGCCTCCTCACCGATGCGTTGCGCCAGTTCTTCATAGTTCACCGGCCGTTCGCGGCTCACTTCGGTCGACATGAAGCGGAACTCGTTGGCCCCGTGGGCGCCGGCCAGGAATCCGTCGGTGTGGACGAAGATCCCCTCGCTGCCATCCTCGGCCATCCCCATCGCGATCAGGTCGCCGCGCTGGAGGCGCCGAGGTTCGATGGCCTCGAGCTGAGCCCCCCGGCGCAGCACGACGCAATCCATCCGCGGACGGGCCGGTGCCACCCAGCGCCCCGCCACCTTCAGATAGGTCGGGAGATTCGAGGTCGAGAAAAATCCCTCGGGGAGGACGCCGTCGGCCGGCAGCGGCGCGAAACGCGCGTCCGGAGCGGTATCGAGGGGAGCCTTCGTGAAATCGGGGAGCCGGTAGGGGGTCGCCATACGGCGGTGAAACGTAAGGGGGGCGGAGAGAGTGGGACAGTGGGACAGCGGGACAGCCAAACAGCGGGACAGCCAAGAAGATCGCGCAGAGAGCTTGGCGCGCAAGAGGAACCTTCCCGAGCAGAGCGAGGGACCTACCTGGACTGACTCGGAGACTGACTGCTATCCCTCGATCCCGGCGGAGCAGATCCCTCGCTCCGCTCGGGATGACTCCGACGGCACACTGATCTCTTTTGCACGCAAGGGTTCGGGTGGCGCAGGCGCCACCCCTGCCAGCGATGCCTCCCCATTCGGCCCATCTGCGTTCCCCGCTTCTTCTCCTCCTCTCCTTTCCCTTCTCCTTTCTCCCGTCTCTCATCTCCCTCTCGTCTCCCGTCCCTCTCATCCCATTCCAATCCCGCTCGTCCCGCCAACTGTTGCGAGGCGTCAGGCCCGCTCCTAGACTCCCTGCCGATGAGCGCCCCATCATCCTTCCCCTGGTCCCGCCGATTCCTGTGGCGGACCTTGGCCGCGTTCACGATCATCGGTCTCCTCGAATCGAGCTACCACTATCTCGGCGATGTGACCGATGGACACGGCGGGATGCTGGGACACCGCCTCATTGATGAGATGACCGGCGCGTACTCGGCGGCGCTCATCTTTCTCGGGCTCCGCGTCCTCACCCGCCGACTTCCCTGGCCGGCCACCCCGTGGACCACACGCCTCCCCGCCTACGCCTGCGCCCTGATCCTCGGGTCGGCCGCCAAAACCACCCTCCAATGGATGAGCCGCTCCGTGCTCTATGCGGCGACGGGCGCCGGGCACTTCTCCTACGGAGTGATCTCGGCCCGCTACCCGATGGAGTTCTCCAATGACCTCGTGATCCTGGTCGTGATGATCGCCGGGTGGACGGCGTGGGACCGGATTGAAGCGGGGCGCGCCAGGGAGCTCCACGCCGCCCAGCTCGAAGGACGCCTGGCCCAGGCCCAGCTGGAAAACCTGCGTCTGCAGCTGCAGCCTCACTTCCTCTTCAACGCGCTCAATACGATCTCGACCGCCGTCTACGAGGACCCCGCCGGTGCAGACCGGATGGTCACCCAGCTCTCCGAACTGCTACGAGCCTCCCTCCGGCACGCGGACCGAGCCACGGTACCGCTCAGCGAGGAACTCGAGGCCCTCCAGCTCTACGTGGCCCTCCTCTCCGCCCGGTTCGGCGAGCGCCTCGACGTCCGTTGGGAACTCGATCCCGCCGCCGAGCGGGCACTGGTTCCTCCTTTTCTACTGCAACCGCTGGTGGAAAATGCGGTGCGCCACGGTGGGCTCTCCCGCCATGGGCACGGCCGGATCGAGATCGGTGCGACGCGGCGAAACGGCCGGATC
>JBIOIC010000299.1:0-2498 GCA_044449625.1 Gemmatimonadales bacterium
AGGGGCCTTCTCTCCCATCTGTTCCCAGAGAGCGATCCGATTCCCGTCCGGATCGGCGATCAGGGCCATGATGCCCCACTCCTGTTTGGTGGGTTCCGAGACGAAGGTGACCCCGGCATCAAGCAGGTCGCTGCAATAGTCGAGGATCGCGGGGATGTGAAGCACCAGGCCGGTGTCGCGGCCCACCATCATCTTGGCGTTGGGATGGCCGGCCGGGTGAACGCCCAGCCGGGTGCCCTCGACGAAAAACTCGGCGCCGAAGGTCCCTTGCTTGGCGAGGGGGAGCTTCAACGTGTCCCGGTAGAACGCGATGGCGCGGGTGATATCGGTGACGAAAATGGCGGCTGAATACAGGGATGGAGGCATCGTCGATCCAATGAGCGGGTGAACGGTCAACGGAGAACAGTGAACGGGAGTGGGCCGGGGCACAACTCCCGCGCGCGCTCCGGACTATGGTCGTTGATCGTTCGGGCCCGTCACAGCGGCCACGTTGCGCCGCAGTCCAGCCCTTCCCGGCCGGGCGAGAGCGGTGCCGCCGAACCGATCGTTGAACTCGCGATCCGACATCCGATCGAGTGCCTTGGTCGTCACGCCGGCTAAGTGGCGCCGGTCGGCGAATTCGAGCCGATCGGTCTCCCGGGCAAAGCGCTCATTCCACGGACAGACATCGTTGCAGATGTCGCAGCCGAAGGCCCATCCCCCGAGCTTTGGAACAAGCGCTTCGGGGATGGGTCCCTTTTGCTCGATGGTCAGGTAGGAGATGCAGCGCGTGGCGTCCACGACGCCGGCTTCGAAGAGCGCCCCGGTCGGGCACGCCTCCAGGCAACGAGTGCAGCTGCCGCAGTGTTCCATCTCGTAGGGGTGATCGACGGCGAGGAGCAAGTCGGTGAAGATCGTCCCGATGAAGAAGAACGATCCCGCGCCGGGACGGATGAGCATCGCGTTCTTGCCGATCCAGCCGAGTCCTGCCCGGTGGGCGAGCTCGCGCTCGGGGACCGGGCCGTCATCGACCCAGGGATGGGCCACGCGGGCGCCCTCCTCGCGCAGGAATCGGACGAGCTGGCGCAGGCGGAGCTGCGTGGCGGCGTGATAGTCGGCGCCCCGGGCGTACTTGGCGACGCGCGGGGGCTGTCGCGTCTCCGCGTCTTCGGTGTGATAGTAGTTCTCCAGGACCACGACCACGCGGCGGGCGTCGGGAACGATGCGGGCGGGAGCTTTCCGTTTTGCCGCCTGGCGGTGGAGATAGCGCATCACGCCGCCGTACCCGGCGGCAAGCCAGCGGTCGAGCTCGGCGGCGTGTGCGTTGGGGCGCGAGATCAGTGACACCGCAGGCGAGGAAACCGAGGTCAGCGGCGCGCGCCTTGACCCGTTCGGCGATGGTGGTCACGCCGGCGGCGACGGGGGTCGAGCGAAGGGTTCGCCGTAGATGAGGCGGGCGCCGAGACCGTAGGTCAAGTAGGACCAGGCCCATTCGAGCATCACGAGGACCCGGTTCCGGAAGCCGATGAGAAAGAAGATGTGGACGAAGATCCAGGTGAGCCACGCGATGAATCCGTGGAAGCCGAACCGCCGGAGATCGGCCACGGCACGGCCCCGTCCGATGACGGCGAGCTGCCCCTTGTCGAAGTAGCGAAATGGCCGCCGCGGCTGTCCGGCAAGCTCGCCGCGAATGGTCCGCGCCGCGTAGTCGCCCATCTGGATGGCGACGGGGCAGATTCCGGGGAGTGTCGCGGATCCCTGATGGCCGTAGGCGGCGGCGTCACCCAGGACAAAGACCTCGGGGTGGCGGTCGATCGCGCAGTCGGGTCCGACCAGCGCACGGCCCTGACGATCGAGTGGAGCACCCAGCGATTGGAGCAGCGGGCTGGCCGCATTTCCGGCGGCCCACACCACCGTATGGGTGGGGATGTGCCAGCCGGCGGCCTTGACCGCGTTGGGCCCGACCTCGGTGACGAGTGTTTCGGTCCGGACATCGACGCCGAGGCGGCGGAGCGCCTGCTTGGCCCAGTCGCTCAGCGCGGGAGGGTAGCTGGTGAGGAGGCGCGGGCCCGCTTCCAACAGGAGCACCGCCGCGTCCCTGGGGTCGATGCGCCGGAAGTCCCGGCGCAGGGCATAGCGCCGGATCTCGGCGATCGCTCCCGCCATTTCAACGCCGGTCGGGCCGCCGCCGATGATCACGAAAGTCAGCAGACGCTGCCGGCGGACCGAATCGGTCTCGCGCTCGGCGGCCTCGAATGCGAGCAGGATGCGGCGCCGGATCTCGAGTGCATCTTCCAGACTCTTCAGCCCGGGGGCGAAGGCCTCCCATTCGTTGTGACCGAAGTAGGAATGCCGAGCGCCAGTCGCCACGATGCAAGAGTCGTAGCGTAGGGTACTACCATCGGAAAGGTGGACCGTCCTTGCGGCGGTGTCGACCCGATCAGCCTCACCGAGGAGGACTTCCGTGTTGCGCTGCCGGCGGAGGATCGAGCGAATAGGGGAGGCAATGTCGCCCGGGC
>JBIOIC010000300.1:0-2477 GCA_044449625.1 Gemmatimonadales bacterium
ACGAGTGGAGCCGTGCTCTCCGCTCCCAAATGCCGTCTCGGGATCGAGCGTCAACGCCACCTGCCCCGCCGCCGGTACCACGTCAATCCAGCTGGGGTGAAGAAGTATCCGGCCCACGCTCCGGGCGCCGATCCCTTCGCGCCAGCGGCTCACCCAGTCGACCGGCGCCACCATCGAGCGCTCGAGCTCAATATCGGCGCCTTCACGCGCGTGGAGCGCCGCAATCAACGTATCCGCCGCACCTTCCTCCGCATAGGCAATCACGCGTCCGTCGGCCCGTTCCTCCACCGCCTGTCCGGTCCGCCCGACGAGCCACTCCGCCAGCGCGTCACGCCGGCCGGCCGCCACCCGAACACCAACGGCCCAGAGCGTCACGCGCCGAGCGCGTCCTTCACGCGGGACCAGAACCCGTGCGTCGCCTTCTTCGGCGGTTCCCCCTCGTGCTTGGCGATCTCGGCGAAGAGCTTCTGCTGCTCGTCGGTGAGCTCGTCGGGGGTCCAAACCTGGGTGCGGATGAGGAGATGGCCCTTTCCGTCCTGGCCGAGGTGCGGCAGTCCCTTCCCGCGCACCTTGAAGACGGTCCCGGTCTGGGTCCCGGCGGGGACGATGATCTTCTCGTTCCCGTAGGGCGAGGGGACGCTGAAATGCCCGCCCAGCGCCGCCTGCGAGAAGGAAAGCGGGAGATCGTGCATCAGGTCGTCACCCTGGCGTTCCCAGCGCTCGTCCGCTTCGACCTCGAGCGAGACGAGGAGATCGCCGGCGGGGCCGCGCCGGGGACCGGCCGCGCCCTGGCCGCGCAGCGTGAGATAGTTGTTCTCCGAGACGCCGGCGGGGATGTCGACGGCAACGGTGCGTTCAGCCTTGCGCCGTCCTTCCCCCCGGCAATGCTCGCAGGGATCGCGGACGACGGTCCCTTCTCCGCCGCAGGTCGGACAGGGGGAGACTGACACGAACTGGCCGAAGATGCTGTTGGCCGCGCGCCGCACCTGGCCCGCGCCGCCGCAGGTGGCGCAGACCACCGGCTCCGTGCCGGCCTTCGACCCGCTCCCCTGGCAGTGCTCGCACACCACCAGCGTCTTCAGCTTGAGGGTGCGGTGGGCCCCGGTGGCCACCTCGGCCAGCAAAAGCTTGAGGCTCACCCGGACGTCCTGACCACGGCGGACCTCGCTCTGGGCCCGGCCTCCGCCTCCGAAGATCGAATCGAAGCCGCCGCCAAATCCGCCGAAATCGCGCATGAAGATGTTGAGCGCTTCGGAGAGGTCCACGTGATGGACCCCGCCGCGGGCCCCTCGGCCGCCGGAGCGGAACGCCGCCTCGCCGTAGCGATCGTAGGCGGCGCGCTGCTCGGGATCCCGCAGGATCTCGTACGCCTCGGTGATCTCCTTGAACTTCTCCTCGGCGCCCGGCGCTCCATTGCGATCAGGATGGAACTCCATCGCGAGCTTCCGGTATGTCTTCTTCAACTCGGCCTCGCCCACATCACGCGGGACACCGAGCAGTTTGTAGAAATCACTCACTGCAGCAATCCCTCCACCAGGCGGCTGGTGTGCTGCACCAGGCCGATGATCTTGTCATAGGGCATCCGCGTCGGGCCGAGGACGCCGATCACGCCCTGCAAGTCGCCCACGCGGTAGGCCGAGGTGACCAGCGTGAAGCCGGCCAGGCTCTGGTCGTCGTGTTCCCCGCCGATGGTGATCGTGAGGCCGTGGCCCCGCGCGGTGAGCGCCTGCTTCAGGAGATCGCGCCGCTCGGTCAGGTGCAGCAGTTCACGCATCCGCTCGTTGCTGGCAAACTCCGGCTGCTCCGCCAGCATCTGGGCGCTCCCGATCACCACCGTATCGGGCGCCGGTTCGAGGGAGAAGATCTCGTCCCCCTCCTGGATGAAGATGTTGAGCAGGTCGCGTCCCGGCGCCCCATCGGCCGCGTCCCGCAGCCGGGCGGGAAGCGTCTGGCGGATCTCCCGGAGCGTGAGCCCCGCGAGCCGTTCGTTCAGGATCCGCGTCACCTGCTCCACCACGTCCGGCGCCACCGTCGCCTGCGCCTGCACGAAGATCGTCCGGACCACACCGCTCTTGAGATTGAAGACCAGCAGCAGCCGATCGCTGGAAACCTGGACCAGTTCCATCCGCTCCAGCACCGCCCGTTCGAGCGCCGGCGCCGCCGCGACGCCGAGTTCCTGGGTGAGCACGCCGAGGACCTGCGCCGCGCGGCGCAGCAGTTCATCCACCGCGATGCGCGCCGGGAGTTCGGCTTCGAGGGTGGAACGGAGTTTCGGCTGGACCGGCACCACCCGCATCAGCTGGTCGACGTAGAGCCGGTAGGCCGAGTCGGTGGGAATCCGACCGGCGCTGGTGTGCGGATGGAAGAGGAAGCCCTTCTCTTCCAGGTCGCTCATCGTGCTGCGGATCGTGGCCGAGGAGACCCCGAGCCCGAACCGCTTGGCAATGGTCTGGCTTCCCGCCGGCTCGGCGGTCTCG
>JBIOIC010000301.1:0-2361 GCA_044449625.1 Gemmatimonadales bacterium
GCCAGATGTCGGTTACCAAGTCACAGTTGGACAGCGCGGCCGTCGAGACATTCGGAAAGTCCCTCCGGGGCGACCTGGTCGACCCGACCCATCACGAGTACGAGGCGGCGCGAAAGGTCTACAACGCGATGATCGACAAGCATCCGGCGCTGATCGCCCGCTGCCTCGACGTCGCCGACGTGATCGCCTCCGTGCGCTTCGCCGCGACGGAGGGCATCGACCTGGCCATCCGGGGCGGAGGCCACAACGGCGGAGGGCTGGGAAGCGTCGACGACGGCCTGGTCATCGACCTTTCGCACCTTCGTGGGGTCCGCGTCAACCCGGATGCGCGGACCGTGACTGTCGCCGGCGGAACCACCCTTGGCGAGGTCGACCACGCGACACACCCCTTCGGGCTCGCGGTTCCGGCCGGGATCATCTCCACGACCGGCGTCGGCGGGCTGACCCTGGGCGGTGGATTGGGCTACCTCACCCGCAAGTACGGGTTGACGATCGACAACCTGATCGAGGCCGACATCGTTCTCGCCGACGGAAGCCTGGTCCGGGCCAGCGAGAGCGAGAACGGCGACCTCTTCTGGGCGATTCGGGGCGGAGGCGGCAACTTCGGGGTGGTGACCTCGTTCACCTTCCAGGCCCGGCCGGTCTCAACCGTGATCGCCGGCCCGATGCTCTGGCCCCTCGAGCAGGCCCCGGAGGTCCTCGGCCTCTATACCGAGCTTCTCGCCGGAGGACCGGACGAGCTGGGCGGGTTCTTCGCCTTCCTCACCGTGCCGCCGGGACCGCCCTTTCCGGAGGAGCTGCACCTCAAGAAGATGTGCGGCGTGGTCTGGTGCTATTCCGGTCCCGAAGAGGAGGCACGAGCGCTGCTCGGACCGATCCGGGCGAAGCTCCCCCCCGCATTGGACGGCGTCGGAGAGGTACCCCTGCCGGCGATGCAAGCCGCCTTCGACGGTCTCTACCCGCCGGGCGACCAGTGGTACTGGCGGGCAGACTTCGTCGACGCCATCCCGGCCAAGGCGGTTGAGGCACATCTCGCCTTCGCTCGCGAGCTCCCCACCTGGAAGTCGACGATGCACCTCTACCCGATCGATGGGGCAGCCGGGCGGGTGGCGCCCGACGCGACCGCCTGGACCTACCGGAACGCCCGTTTCGCGCAGGTGATCGTCGGGGTTGACTCCGATCCCGCGAACGCCGGAGCGCTCCGCGATTGGACAGTTGGCTACTGGGATGCGCTGCACCCGCACTCGATGGGAGGGGCGTACACAAACTTCCTGATGGACGAAGGCTCCGACCGGGTGCGGGCGAGCTACGGCCACAACTACAAGCGCCTCGCGGAGATCAAGGCGCGCTACGACCCAGCCAATCTCTTCCACATCAATCAGAACATCCAGCCGGCCGTTTGAGCAGGCGGCAGGAAGAGGTCGTAGGCGCCTCCGGTGGCATAGTTCGTCGGCAGTGTTCTGGAGGCGTCGCAAGGGCAGCGAGGATCGGCCGAAAGCGCTGTCGGGGAACGCCTACCAGGGGCTTCGCCGGCAGATCCTCGAGCTGGTGCCGGCGGAGGCCGGGTTCAACCCGGCGCCCGAAGGCCGAGTGGTTTACGGGGCGATCATGGACTGGCCGGTGGCAGGGGCGGTGGCGACCGTGGTCGCGCTCGCGGACGGCACCGCCAGCCTCTACTTAAGCGGCGGCGGGGGGATCATCGGGGGCGGTCCCCACCCCGCCGTCGCCCAGGCCGCGCGGACCTTCCTGCTGAGCCTCGAGAACTACCTGGAGGCCATGGTCGAGGACGATCACGAGGGTCGGCTCCCGCCGGTCGGGATGACCGATCTCCGGGCGCTGACCACCACCGGGCGGCGCGTGGTGCGCGCCTCAACCACCGACCTGGGGGAGTTTCGCCACCCGCTGGCGAACGCCTTCCACGCGGGCCAAAACCTGCTCGGCGCGCTGCGCCAGGTCGCTGAGAGCCAGGGAAGCCGGCCCTAGGTTTCAGGCCGCGGCGTGAACGGGTCGAGCTACTTCCAGGTGCGGATCGAGCGGTCCCAATGGCGATGCGAATCGGCTGCCGGAAGGCGTTCGGGCGCCAGCCGTGTGCCGAGAAGGTAGTCGAGGAGGTGATTGGTCAGCGATCGGGCGGCGTCAAGCAGCGTTTTCATGCAACCAGATGCTGGTGCGCGAGGAAGGCCAATCCATCGTGCGCCTCACACGCAATTGCGGACCGGCGCCGCTGTTAACGGCGACAAATCTCCGCCGGGCGGGAGACGACTCGCGATCAAAGCAAAACAGATCGCATAACTAAGGGGATAGAGCGGGACGAAGAAAATACCACTAATACGCACGCATGACAAATGACACTTATACTCC
>JBIOIC010000302.1:0-2357 GCA_044449625.1 Gemmatimonadales bacterium
CTTCGATTCCACCCGCTTCACCCAGGGGATCGAAAAGGTGGTCCGCCAGGCGATCTCCCTCTTCGGCCGGGCACCCTATCGCGATTACACCTTCCTCTTCCAGGACGACGCCTACGGCGCGCTGGAGCATCTCAACTCGGTCACGCTGGGTGCCCCGAGCGCCGCACTCGCCACCGATCCGAACGCTCTCCTGGAAGAGACGGCGCACGAATATTTCCACAGCTGGAACCTGATGCGGATCCGTCCCGCCGAGTATGGCGGAGTGGACTATCGGGGCCAGCCGCCGGCGGCGGAGCTCTGGTTCAGCGAGGGGTTCACGATGTTCTACGCCGACCTCCTGCTCCGGCGAGCGCAGCTCCCGGTGGAGGACTCGAGTCGCGCCCGGCACCTCGCCCATCTGGTGGAGCGCTACCTCAGCGCCGAGGGATACGCACGCTATTCCGCCGAACGGGTGAGCCGGGCCGCCAACGTGGACGGCCCCGGGAACCTCGGTGACTACCAGCTGAGCACGCACCTGCAAGGGGAATTGATCGGCGCGATGCTCGACCTGGTCATCCGCGACGCGAGCCACGGGCATCGCACCCTTGACGACCTGATGCGGGGGATGAACGAGCGCTTCTCCGGCGCCACCGGATTCACCGGCGCCGACGTGGAGCGGGTAGCGGCGGAGGTCTGCCACTGCGGAGTGAAGGGATTCTTCGACGGCTGGGTACGCGGCAAGGGCCCGGTGCGGTTCGACCATTACCTGCGACTCATCGGGCTCGCGCCGAAGGTGATCTGGGCTCCGGCGCGGAGCGACAGCGGGGCGGTGATCCCCGACCTCCGGATCTGGGCCTGGGCCGCGCCGGGACACGCGAGCCCTTCACTCATCCTGCAGACGCCGAACAGCGTATGGGGCAAGGCGGGACTCCATACCGGCGACCGAGTGGTCGGCTGGAATGGAGCGCCGATCCGTGATCTGGATGACTTCCGCGCCGCGATCCGCCGAGTGCAGCTGAACGACACCGTCCGGGTGACGGTGCGCCGCGACGAGAAGCCGGTGCGCGTCGTGGTCATCGCGACGAGTTATGACACACCGAGCGTGACGCTCGAACCGATCAGTACCGCCACCGCCGAGCAGCGTGCCCGGCGCGATGAGTGGCTGGCGGGATCGGCGGGAGACGCGGGGGAGTGACTCCTCGGGCCTTCGCCATCGGTGGCCCGGGCCCGCACTCGGCCGCTCCGCCTCCCCCCTAGCCCCCTCTCCGTAAAACGGAGAGGGGGAATCCCATTCGAGATTCGCGCCACTCTTCGGACCGAGGTCTTGCCGTGGATACCCGCACCATCGGTTCGCTCGACGTCTCCGTCGTCGGGCTTGGCTGTAATAATTTCGGCGGCCGGCTCGATCAGGCCCAGAGCACCGCGGTCATCCACGCGGCGCTCGACGCCGGGATCACCCTCTTCGATACCGCCGACATTTACGGCGCCACGAAGAGCGAATCGTTCATGGGAGCGGCGCTGAAGGGGCGCTGGAACGAGGTGGTGCTCGCCACCAAGTTCGGGCATCGGGTCGATGAGCAACGCGACGGCGCCGACCCGGCCTACCTCCGCCGCGCCATCGAGGACTCCCTGCGGCGCCTGGGCACCGACCGGATCGACCTCTACCAGCTCCATCGCCCCGATGCCAAGACCCCGATCGCCGATACCCTCAGCGCCCTAAACGATCTGGTCGCCGCCGGGAAGATCCGCGAGATTGGCTGTTCCAACTTCTCGGTGGCGCAGTTGCGGGAAGCGGCGAAGGTGACCCCCCGGGGACACGCTCCTTTCGTCTCGGTCCAGAACGAGTACAGCCTCATCCGGCGGGAGCCGGAGCGCGACGTGCTCCCCGAGTGTGAACGCACCGGACTCGCCTTCCTGCCCTACTTCCCGCTCGCGAGCGGGTTGCTGACGGGAAAGGTCCGGCGTGACCGGCCCCCGCCGGCGGGAAGCCGGACCAGCGAGACCCGCTGGGCGGCGCAGACGGAAGCGAACCTGGATGTGGTGGAGCGATTGATCGCCTTCGCGGAGGGACGGGGTCACACGCTGTTGGAGCTCGCGATCTCCTGGCTCCTCACTCGGAAGCCGGTCGCCTCGGTGATCGCGGGAGCGACCAAGCCGGAACAGGTGGCAATGAACGTCAAAGCGGCGAGATGGAAGTTGACGGCAGCGGAGTTGGCGGAGGTGGATTCTATCACCTGAGGGTACTTCTTCATCGAGGGCTCAAGCCCTCACTCGGCATTCACGGGCTCAAGCCCGTCTATTCCTTGACCTGCCCCCCTGTGCCATCTCTTTCTCGACCGCTCCTCCTCACCCCCCAAGCCCCTCGGCCTGGCCGTTCC
>JBIOIC010000303.1:0-2333 GCA_044449625.1 Gemmatimonadales bacterium
ATCCGGATGCGGCCGTCCCAGTCCACGGTCATGAACCGGAAGGTCTGATCGACCGCATCGTTGACGACGGTCAGGTCGAGATGGTAACGCTCGGCGATGGGACCCCAGTAGTGGACTCCCGCCCCGCCGAGCGGATCCACCCCCAGGCGGATGTTCCCGGCGCGGATCACCGCCATGTCGACCACGCTGCCCAGGTCCCGCACATAGGTGTTGAGGTAGTCGTATCGGTGCGTCGTGGCGGCGTGGACCGCCCGCTCATAGGGCATCCGCCGCACGCCCTTGAGCCCATGCTCCAGGAATTCGTTGGCCCGGGCCTCGATCCAGCCGGTGACGTCGGTATCCGCCGGCCCGCCATTCGGGGGGTTGTACTTGAACCCGCCGTTGTCGGGGGGATTGTGGGAAGGCGTGATCACGATCCCATCCGCCAGTCCGGTGGTGCGTCCCTGATTGTAGCGCAGAATCGCGTGAGACACGGCGGGCGTCGGCGTGTATTCATCGCCCTCGGCAAGCATGACGTCGATGCCGTTCGCCGCGAGCACCTCGAGCGCGGTGGCCCGCGCCGGCACCGACAGGGCGTGCGTGTCGGCACCGAGGAAGAGGGGGCCGTCGATGCCGTACTGCCGGCGGTAGCGGCAGATCGCCTCGCTGATCGCGAGCAGGTGCCCTTCGTTGAAGGTGACCTCGAACGCCGAGCCGCGATGTCCCGAGGTCCCGAAGGCGACGCGCTGCGCCGGCACTGCGGGATCGGGGATCCCCGTGTAATACGCGGTGACCAGCCTGGAGACGTCGAGGAGGAGCGCGGCCGGTGCGGGATGGCCCGCCAAGGGGCTGATCCTCATCCCTGCCTCCGCTCGAATATCTCCGCCCATTCACCGTACCGGCGGGCGATGCGGGAGACCGCATCCTCGCGGGTGGTGCGGTGCGCGAGATAATCCGCCACCGGATCCCAGAAGGTCGTGCGCCCGACCGCGAACCCGATGAAGCCCGGCACCGATGCGGCGGTCTCGAGCCATCTCGCCACCTGCTTCTCATTGGCGCCGTGGCCCAGGACGATGCACCCGACGCCGTCGCGGCCGCCGCGCCGCACGGCCGCGACGATCCGCTCGCAGTCCTCCCGCCGATTCAGTCCCTCGATCTTCCAGACGTCGGGCTCGACACCGCCGTCCTGCAGCACGCGGATCGCCTCGATCATCAGCCCCGGGCGGAGTTCGAGGTCGTAGTGCGCCTGGGCGCCGGTGCCTCCGCCCAGCTGCGCGGGAGTCGCGGGCACCAGCAGTTCGAACATGAACTGTTGCCCGACGCGGCGGCAGTATTCTGACAACTGCTTCAACCGCCCCGTCTGCCGGAGGTTGAGCGCATTGTCACCCTCCGGGTTGTACCGCACCAGCACCTTCGCGAACGTCGGCGTGAAGTCCGCGATATGCCGCGGGAAATCGGCGCCGTATTCGAACTGGAATTCCGGAGACCCGCTGGTCTCGGTCGAGAGTGCCGTCACGTAGCCGTCCTGGACCGCATCGCGGAGGATCGCGGCGCCGAACTCCTCGTCCACGAGGATCCCCGCGCGCGCCTTCGGCATCCCGCGTGCGACCGCCTCCAGGAATCCGTCGTAGATCACCCGTTTGGAGTCAGACACGGCCGCACGACCCTGCGCGGTCAGTGGCGGCGTGAGGTGGCACATCCCGGTGATGTAGGAATGCCGGTGATCGAACGGCAGCAGGTAGAGCGGCTCCCGATAGCCAAGCGTCATCACGGCCTCTTCCCCAGTTCCGATGCCGCCGCCGCATCCACCAGCCAATGCACTCGCCCGTGTACCGGCGCAACGACCTGAGCTGGAAGCTCCGCCGGATGGCGCGGCCCCTCCAGCACCCGCCGGAGGATCCGCGCCTTGGCGCTCCCCGAGACGAGGAACAGGACTTCGACCGCCGCGTTGATGACCGCCGGCGTCAGGGTGACCCGCCAGAGCGATGTCGCGGCGGCGCGCTCGGCGGTCACCCAGCGGGTCCGCTCGCGAACAGCGGCGCTTCCCGGAAAGAGGGACGCGGTGTGCCCGTCGCCACCCAGCCCGAGGAGGATCAGGTCGATGCTCGCGCCCGGGCGCGCCCCCGCCGGACCGACCGGCGCCTGGAACAACATCCGCAGTGTCGCCTCATATCGGCCGGCGGCCGCGACCGGATCATCTTCGCCCCGGATCCGGTGCACAGTCGCGGCCGGGACCGGCACCAGATCGAGCAGCGTCTCCCGCGCCAACCGATAAATGCTCTCCTTCAGATCCGGCGGCACGCACCGCTCGTCCCCCCCGAGGATCTGCACCCGCGACCACTCCACCCGCGAAG
>JBIOIC010000304.1:0-2315 GCA_044449625.1 Gemmatimonadales bacterium
AGTGCAGGCCGCCCTGCTGGAGGCGATGCAGGAACGGCAGGTGACGATCAGCGGCACGGCGCATCGTCTACCGGAGCCGTTCCTGGTGCTCGCCACCCAGAACCCGATCGAGAGCGAGGGGACCTATCCGCTCCCCGAAGCGCAGCTCGATCGCTTCCTGCTCAAGGTACGGGTCGGCTACCCGACGCGGGAACAGGAGCGCGAGGTGCTGCTCCGGATGAGCGGCGGCCAGGCGATTCCGGTCGGCAAGGTGCTCGATCCCGCCGGCATCCTCGCCGCGCGCCAGGCGGTGACGAGCGTGTACATCGACCAGAAGCTGGTCGACTACATGGTGGATCTGGTGCGCGCCACCCGCGATCCCGGTCTCGTCGGGTTGCACGACTTGAAGCCGCTCATCGCCTTCGGGGCCTCTCCCCGCGCGTCACTCGCCTTGGCGCAGACCGCCCGGGCTCACGCCTTCCTCCGGGGCCGCAACTACGTCGTCCCCGAGGATGTGAAGGCGATGGCACCCGACGTCCTCCGCCACCGGCTGGTGCTCACCTTCGAGGCGGAAGCGGAAGAAGTGGACTCCGACCGCGTGATCGCCCGGGTGCTGGAGGCGGTGCCGGTACCGTGAGCGGCAGGCGGTGAGAAGTGAGCGACAGGTGGTGAGCCGTGAGCGGTAAGGGGTGAGTGGGCCCCCGGCCGAGATCTCGAATGGGAGCCCTCTTACCCCTTACCGTTTACCGCTCACCCCTTGCCTCTCACCGGAACTTTCGCATGGCGACTATCTCCCCCACTGTCCTCAAGCAGGTCAAGCGGCTCGAACTGAAGAGCCGCGGCCTGGTCGCGGCGCTCTTCGCCGGGGAATACCGTTCGGTCTTCCGGGGCCAGGGAATGGAGTTCGCCGAAGTGCGCGCGTACGAAGAAGGTGACGATTTCCGCTCCATCGACTGGAACGTCTCGGCCCGCCTCGGCGCCCCCTTCGTCAAGACGTTCACCGAAGAGCGCGAGCTCACGCTCCTCCTGGTGGTCGATCAGTCGGGCTCGACCCACTTCGGCCATCCGGTCACCAAGGCGGGACTCGCCATCGAGGTCTCGGCGGTGCTCGCCCTCGCGGCGGCCAAGCACAACGACCGGGTCGGCGCCCTGCTGTTCAGCGACGAGGTCGAGCGGGTCATCCCCCCCGCCAAGGGACGGCGTCACGCGCTCCGGGTCATCCGCGACCTCGTCGCCTTCACTCCCGCCGGCCGCCGCACCAACCTCGCCGCCGCACTCTCCTACGCCAGCCGGCTTCTCCATCACCGCAGCATCGTCGTGGTGCTCTCCGATTTCGGGGCCGAGGGGTGGGAGCGTCCGCTGCGGCAACTGGCGGCGCGGCACGAGGTCGTGGCGGTGACGCTCGACGATGCGCGGGAGCGCGATCTGCCCGACGCCGGCTGGATTGAACTGGAGGATCAGGAGAGCGGAAGCCGGGTGCTGGTGGATGCCGGCGACCTGCGGGTGCGGGCCCGGGTGGCGCTTCTGGTGGATCGCCGGCGGGCCGATCGCGCGCGCGCGTTGCGGGCGGCGGGGGTCGACCAGGTGGCGCTCGCGACGGAAGGGGATTACGCGGGGCCGTTGCACCGCGCCTTTGCCCGCCGAGCGCGGCGGCTCGCCCGGCGATGATCGCGCTGCTCCTCCTGTTGCAGGGCGCTCCGCCCAAGGTGGGTGACACCATCTGGGTCACCCGCGCGGTGAGCGTGCCGGCGGGCACGGCGCTCCGGCCCGCATCCTGGACCCTGACCGGCGATGTCGAGGTCATTGGGCCGGGAGAAGTCACCGTCACCGGAGATGCCGCCGCGGTGCGCTACCCGGTGGTGGCGTGGTCGCCGGGGGCGCACACCATCGAGATGCCGGGGCCGCTGCTGCTCCATCCCGGTGGAGCCGTCGATTCCCTGAGCGCGATCTCCGTCACGATCACCGTCACGAGCGTCCTCCCGGCGGCGGTGCCCGACTCCGCCATCCCGCCGCAGCCCGCGGCGACGGTGGTCTTGCCGCGGGAGACCGATCCTCGCACGGCACTGCTCTGGTTCGTGGCTGCCGTGCCGATCGCCCTCGCGATCCTCCTGTTGCGCCGGCGCCGGCCTGCGCCCGAAGCACTCGAGCCGCCGATCCCGGCGCCGGTTCCCTTTCCGCCGATCGCCCGCTGGGCGGCGGCGGGGGAGACGCGGGTCGCCTGTGAGGCCGCGGCGACGCGCCTGCGCCTTGCGATCCACGCCGCCTTCGAACCGGCGCATCCGGGACTCGATACCGGGACGATCCTCCGGTTGCTCGAAGGTTCTCGTCCCCAATGG
>JBIOIC010000305.1:0-2276 GCA_044449625.1 Gemmatimonadales bacterium
CCCGGATACGGCACTTCAGCTTCCGACTCGCCACCTTGAGGGATACCTCGCCGCCGGCGTGGCGAGAACGTCGTCGTCGAACACGTTCACACTCGGCGAGCACATCGACCTCTTCGTGCATCACCTCTACGGATCGCTGGCGTACGAAGATTTCAGCCGGTGGGATGTGCGTTTGGCGTCCGGCACCGCGGGCTACCTCCTCCGCCCCCGCGGCCCGCTCGCCGGGGGGGTGACACTCGGCTATCGCCGCGCGACCGGCACCGGTGCCGAGGACGCCCTCCTCATCGGGCTGCCGCTGGTATTCGGGAGCGAGCGCGCAGCGATGTGGTTCGAGGCCACCTACGCGATCTCGCATAGCGGGGTCAGCTGGGGGTATCGCTTCCAGAGTGACCTATACGCCCTCCCGCGCCCCTTCTTCGCCGGTCTGCGGGTTGAGGCGCAGCCGCTCCGCCACGGTGGAGACTATGTCGCCACGGTGGCGCTCCTGGTCGGCGTCCAACAATGAGCGACCTCCCGATGGACCAGGATCCGGCGCTCCTCCGCCGCCTCCTTCGCGCCAGGGACCGGATGGATGCCGCTTCCCACGAGGAGTGGCCAGTCTCCCGCCTGGCGCGGGTGAGCGGTGTATCGCAGGCCCACTTTGCCCGTTCATTCAAGCAGGCCTTCGGTGCCCCACCCCACCGCTACCTCCTGACCCGCCGGATCGAACGCGCCACCACCCTGCTCCGCGACACCGACACTCCCATCACCGAGATCGCCTTCTCCACCGGGTGGGAGAGTCTCGGCACTTTCGGCCGCACCTTCCGTGATATCACGGGGGAGAGCCCGAGCGCGGTCCGGGCGCGGGGAAGGCCGGCGGCGCACGAGGTGGCGCCGGTGCCGGATTGCGTGGTGAAAGCGGTCCGTCGGCCCCACCTGACGACCGCAGTTTCGGAGAAGCGCCGGCGAGAGGGGGACGGTATCATCGGGTCACCCAACAAGGAGGCTCGATGAGTCAGGGAGTCGAAGTGGTCGGCGTCTATGTGCGCGACCAGGACGAGGCGGTCTCGTTCTACGTGAAGAAACTCGGATTCAAGATCCACACCGACGTGAAGAACGGCGATTACCGCTGGCTCACGGTGCAGCACCCGGAGCAGCCGTCGTTCCAGCTCGGCCTCTTCAACCCCGGCCCCCCCGTGCTCGATGCCGGCACGGCCCAGTCGGTCAAGGCGATCGTCGCCAAGGGGGCGATGCCGCCGCTGGTGCTGGTGGTGAACGACTGCCGAGCGACCTATGATCGGTGGCGGGCGCAGGGGGTCGAGTTCACCCAGGAACCGGTGGACCGCTACGGCACCGTGGACGCCGGCTTCCGCGACCCGTCCGGGAACGGCTGGAAGCTCATCCAGGCACGCCGCTGAGGGCCTATGAAGAAGAGCGCATCGCAGACCGGTGAATCGGCCGCCGCCCTCATCACCGCGCGGATCAAGGAGTACGACGACTGGCGGGGAAAGACCCTCGCTCGGCTCCGCGCCCTGGTCAAGGCAGCGGACCCCGAGATCGTCGAAGAGTGGAAGTGGGCGGTGCCGGTCTGGTCGCACGACGGGCTGGTCTGCACCGGTGAGGTCTACCAGCGGGTGGTGAAGATGACCTTCGCGCGCGGGGCGGCCCTTAAGGACCCCGCCGGCCTCTTCAACTCGAGCCTGGAAGGGGCCACCCGCCGCGCGATCGACTTCCGCGAAGGGGAGAAGATCAACGAGACGGCGCTGAAAGCGTTGATCCGCACGGCGGTGAAACTGAACGGGTCCCGTGCCCGGCGCTGACCAGGCCGCGGTCGCGGCAAAGCTCACCTTCCGCGGCCGCATCCTGATCAGGGGGATCAATCCCTATGTGAAGGTGAGCATGGCGCGGGCCACCACCCTGCGGCCCGGATGGCGCCGCCCCCTTCCGGTGCGGATGCGGATCAACGGGACGCCGCGCGCCCCCTGGCGCGTCAACCTGATGCCGGCGGGGGATGGCTCCTTCTACCTCTACCTCCACGGAGAGGTCCGCCGCGCCTCACATACCAAGGTGGGCGACACGGTTGGCGTCGAGCTCTCCTTCGACCCCGCCTACCGCGGGGGCCCGGCGCAGTCGCTCCCCACCTGGTTTCGGAAGCCCCTCCTTGCTGACAAGAAGGCCGCCGCCGCCTGGAAGGAGCTGACCCCCAGTCGCCAAAAGGAGATCGTGCGCTACCTGGTGCGGCTCAAGTCATCGGAGGCGCGGGCGCGGAACCTGGCCCGGGCGCTCGCCGCCCTTTC
>JBIOIC010000306.1:0-2243 GCA_044449625.1 Gemmatimonadales bacterium
CCAAGGCCGGGCACCGCGTCTCGACCGCGGCCAACGGTCCCGACGCGCTCCGCTCCGCCCGCGAAGAGCGTCCCGATCTGGTCATCCTCGACGTGATGCTGCCCGGCACCTCGGGCTATGATGTGCTCGCCGAACTGCGGAAGCGCGACGAGACCAGGGATGTCGGCGTCATCCTCCTGACGGCCCGCCGCGAGGAGCCCGACCGGATCCGCGGTCTCCAGCTCGGCGCTGACGACTACCTCACGAAACCCTTCTCGCCCCAGGAGTTGGTCCTCCGGGTCGATGCGGTGCTCCGTCGCCTCACCGCCCCGGCGGTGGTGAGTGGATCGACGCTCACGGCCGGCCCTGTCGTGATCGACCGCGCGGCGCACAAGGCCTATGTCGATGGGCAAGAGGTGACACTCACGGCGCTGGAGTATCGATTGCTCGTGACGCTGGTGGAGCGCCGAGGCCGGGTGCAGGAACGGCCGCAGCTGCTGGAAACCGTATGGGGGCACCAGCCCGACATCCAGACCCGGACCGTCGACATGCACGTCCAGCGGCTCCGCACCAAGCTCGGCGAGGCGGGCGATCTGATCGAGACCGTGCGCGGTTCGGGATACCGCTTCCGGGCGACCGACAAGGGCCGCTCCCGATGAAACTGTCCGGGCGCCTGGTCCTCGGCGCGGTGGTGCTCCTCGCGGGCGCGATGGCGATCGTCGTCTGGGCCTCCGAGGTGTCGCTCCGCCGCGACATCGACGCGACCCTGGCCCGTTCGCTGGAGCGCGAAGCCCACCTCGTCGCGGCGGCGCTCCCGGTGGATTCACTGCTCTGGGGGGCGACGATCCGCCGCTTTGCCGGAACGGGCGATCACCGCTTCACCCTCATCGACAGCACCGGCCGGGTGCGGGCCGACAATGAGGTGAGCGGGGCGACGCTGCCCTTCGTGGAGAACCACCGGGAGCGCCCCGAGGTGCAGGCCGCGCTTGCCGGTACCACGGGCCGCGCGGTGCGTCGCAGCGTGACAGTCGGCATCGACCTGCTCTACGTAGCGGTCCGCGGCGGCCCCGGAGTCGTCCGGGTCTCCGCGCCTTACGCGCCGGTCGAAGACACTCTCGCCCGTGCCCGCCGCGCCGTGGCGTGGGCGGCGCTCCTGGCACTCCTGGCCGGGAGTCTCGCCGCGCTCTTCGCCGCTCGATCGATCACCGGCCCCTTGGACCGCATCACGGTCGCCGCTCGGGCGATCGCCGGAGGAGAGGCGCCCGACTTCCCGGTGAGCGGCATCGGCGACGTGGGCGCACTCGTCCAGGCGCTCCGCGGGATGCACCGGGAGCTTGAGGCCCGCTTCAGCGCGCTGCGGCGCGAACAGGCGCGCATCTCCGCCGTCGTCGAGGCGATGCTCGAAGGGGTGATCGCCGCCGATCCGCAGGGCACCATCGTCCTCGCCAATGCCGCCGCCCGCCGCTTCCTCGGCTACGCGCCCGCGGCGCCGCTCCCTGCGCTCCCGGCGCTCTTCCGCGCCAAGGCGGCGCGGGAGGTGGTGGACGAGGTCCTCACCGGCCGAGCGGTGAGCGGCCGGGAGGTTGAGCTCGAGGGGACGATCCTTCTGGCCAGCGCCCGTCCCCTCCCCGCTGGAGGGGCGGTGCTTGTCCTTCACGACCTGACCGAGGTGCGACGCCTGCAGGTGATGCGCCGCGATTTCGTCGCCAACGTCTCCCACGAATTGAAGACCCCGCTCACCTCAATCTCGGGATACGCGGAGACGATACTTTCCGATCGCCCCGACGCCGAAACGGCGGAGCGGTTTCTGCGGGTCATTCTGAACAACGCGCGGCGGATGCAGCGGCTGGTCGACGGGCTCCTCGATCTGTCGCGGGTGGAGTCGGGACATTGGCAGCCGGCGCCGGAGCGGCTTGATCTCGAGGCGATGGTGCGGGAGGCGTGGGACGGTCTCGGCGATCGGGTCGTCGAGCGGCGCGGTACGCTCCAGGTGGACCTGGCCTCCGATGCGACACCGATCACTGCCGACGCCGATGCGCTGCGGCAGGTGCTCACCAATTTCCTGGAGAACGCTCTCCGGTACTCCCCGCCCGACGGCAAGGTCGCCGTCGAGGCGCGGCGGGACGGAGGAGGAGTCCGGATCACCGTGCGAGACCGGGGCCCGGGAATCCCGGCGGAGCACCTTCCGCGGATCTTCGAACGATTCTACCGGTCCGATCCTTCCCGCTCCCGCGATGAGGGGGGCACCGGCCTCGGCCTTGCCA
>JBIOIC010000307.1:0-2217 GCA_044449625.1 Gemmatimonadales bacterium
CCCCGGCGCCAGCCCCGTCAGCACCTCGGCTACCGCGTAGAAGACGATGTCGATCATCAACGGCGTACGGCGGCCGTAGCGATCCGCCAGCAGACCGAAGACGAACGCCCCCACCGGACGGAAGGCCAGCGTCAGCACCAGGGAGAACGCCATTTCGGCGTCGGTGCGGTGGAACTCCCGCCCGATCGCCGTCAGCGTCATGACGACGAGGAAGAAGTCGAAGGCGTCGAGGGTCCAGCCGAGGAAGCCGGCGGTGATGGCGGCGCGGCGGTCGTCGGGGGCCACGGAGTATGGAGTCGTCACGAACGCCAAAGATACCGGACCTCGTTCCGACGGCCAGCCGCTGTTTGGCGACGAGGGACGCCCGCTCTACATTCCGGTGTGTCCCCGCTCACCAACAAACCGACCTTTCTTGACCCGACCGGCCGCCGCAAGGCACGCCTGAAGTTCGGCGTCATCGCCCTCGGCGTCGTCAGCACCCTGGTGCTCCTGGTGGTGCTGGCCGGGATGCTCGTCCCGCCGCTGCTGCCCGATCTCCCGCTCCGCCAGACCGCGCTCGACTCACTGGGCCGGGTCCCCCGCACCGCCAAGAAGCCGGTCCGGCACACCATATCGATCCGGGCGGAGCGGGAGCGGCTGGCCGCCCGGCAACGGCTCTTTCAGTCGCTCACGACCGAGAAGAAGCCCAACCTGCGGGCGCTCCGGTATTCCCAGATGCCGGTGGCCCGGCTCCGGCAGCGCACCGACAGCGCGCTCGCGGCGCACCGTGGAGCGTCGGACCCGATCGTCGTCGGATTCTACGTCAACTGGGATGACAACTCCCTCGCGTCGCTGCGCAAGAACATGGATCGGCTGGACTGGGTCGTCGCCGAATGGGGACTGGTCCGTTCCCGCGGCGACTCCTTGCCCCTCCAGTTCCAGATCGACCATCGCGTGCTGGCACAGGCCGGAACAGCGAAGAACCCGCCGCTCGTCCTGCTGATGCTCACCAACGCCACCGCCACCGGATTCGATCCGGGATCGGTGCGCCGCCTGGTGAGCACGGCGTCGGCCCGCCGGCTGGCGATCAAGGAGATCGTCGATACGGTGACCCACTACGGTCTCGCCGGGATCACCATCGACTTCGAGAATCTCCCCGTCTCGCTCCACCCGCTCCTTCTGCGCTTTCTGCGCCAACTGAAGCCGGTCCTCAAGAACAACGGATTGCTCCTCACGCAGGCGGTGCCGGGGGATGACCCCGAGTGGCCGGTCGAGCAGTACGCCGAGGTCAATGATCGCGTCTTCCTGATGCTCTACGACGAACACGATCCCTCCGATCCGCCGGGACCGGTGGCGAGCCAGGCCTGGTTCGATCACCACCTGGCCCGGCTGCTCGGCCGTATCCCGCGCTCGAAGGTGCTGGTCGGCATCGGGCAGTACGGCTATCAGTGGTCCGACACCGCCGAGAGCGCGACCGAGCTGACCTTTCAGGACGTGATGCAGCTGGCGCGGGACCACGGACTCCATCCGGCGATGGACCGGGAGGCGCTGAATCCCACCTTCCACTGGGATGACCCCGACTCCACCAGCAACATCGTCTGGTATCTCGACGGGCCAACCGCCTGGAACCAGATCCGCGCGGCGGAGAACGCGGGAGTGGCGGGGATCGGCGTCTGGCGCCTGGGCGCGGAGGATCCCTCGCTCTGGAGCGTGCTCAACCGCGGCGGGCTCACGCCGTCGGCGCTCGCGCTCGACTCGATGTTCATCGACTACGACGTCAACTTCATCGGGACCGGCGAGATCCTGCGGATGGTCTCGGAGCCGACGCCGGGCCGCCGCCGCATCACCGTCGATCCGCGCACCGGAACGATCGTCGACGAGCGGGTCGACAGCATCCCGTCCACCTACGTGATCCGCCGCTACGGGCGGAAGAAGAACGCCGTTGCGCTGACCTTCGACGACGGCCCCGATCCGGTCTACACCCCGATGATCCTCGACACCCTGCGCTCCCGCGGGGTCCACGCCACCTTCTTCGTCATCGGCGAGAACGCCGAGTTGCACCCGAACCTCGTCCGCCGCGAGTTCCGCGAGGGGGACGAGATCGGGAGCCATACCTTTACCCATCCCAATCTCGCGCTGGTCGGCAAGCAGACCACCCGCTTCGAGCTGAACGCCACCGAGCGCCTTCTTGAGGCGATCCTCAACCGCCGGACCGCGCTCTGGCGTCCGCCCTACTTC
>JBIOIC010000308.1:0-2200 GCA_044449625.1 Gemmatimonadales bacterium
ACCCCGCCCCGGTCAGCCGAGCCCCCCAAGCTCCGTGACGCGCGGCGAGCTCCACCAACAGATCGGCTTCGGGACAAGACGACTCGTAGTCATCCCGGAGCGAGGCATGCCCTTCGAGCATCAGCTCCCCGACCCGGGAGAGTTCTCCGCGGGCCAGCGCATCGGCGGCGGCGCGGGTGCGGGCGGTCTCGGTCACCACGTGGCGGACCCGCCGGGCGTGCGGCGGCGGCAGCGCGGGGAGGATGCGCGGCAGATCGGCGAGAGGAAGCGCGGCGAGGTTCGGCGCGCTGATCCGCTGATCGCCGAGCATCGCGAGGGCGTCCTCGCACTCTTTCCGCCGCCGGTTGAGCTCGCCGCCGGAGAGCTGGTGGGCGACGCCGGTCTCCAGAACCCAAAGCGTGCCCCGGAACGGGACCGGGTGGCGCACCCCCGTCGCCGTCTCGAAGAGAAGCGCCTGGCCCCGCTCGGCGTGGGCCACGATGGTCTGGTCCATCCGCCCACAGCGCACCCCCACCTCATCGTGCTCAGCCTCGAAGGCCACGTCGGCAAGCTGATCCGCGGAGAGCCGAGCGCCCACGAGGATGCTGAGCGCGCGGGCGGCCGCGACCGTGAGCGCGGCCGACGACGAGAGACCGGCGCCGATCGGCACCGTGGACGCGACGGCGAGGCTCGCACCGGGAAGCGATACACCGCGGCGGCCGAGCGCGCGAACCACGCCGGCCAGGTAGTCGGTCCACTCCCCCCGCATCGGGAGCGCGGGATCGAAGGGATCGACCACGCCGTCCCGGGCCGAGGCGGCGTCGAAGCGGCGGGCGCGGCCGGCGACGACCACGCTCCGGCGGGCGATCGCCATCGGGAGCACGGGGCCCCCGTTATAATCCAGATGTTCACCGATCAGATTGACGCGCCCCGGGGCCGATGCCGCGGCGCGCGCCGCCCCGCGATACTCGCGGGCGTGCAGCAGAAGGGCGACGCGAGTGACGGAGGGAGCTTGAGGCACGTCCGGTGGGGATTGGGGTTGGCGGTGATCGTGATGTTCCCGAGTGCGGCCGGCGCCCAGCTGGCTCCGATCGGCGTGCCGCGCGGGCTCATCCGCCTTGACCTCGGCGGCGGCTTCACCAGTGCTGACAGCCGCTACTTCCGCGGGATTGAGCAGGACCTCGGCGCCGACTGGAGCGGGACGCTCAACACCACCGCCCTGCCCGCGCTCGCCGGCGCCGAGCAGGAGATCCGCCAGCTCACCGGCAACGGAAGGTACCGCCTGAGCCTCGGGCAAGCGAGCGTGGCGACGACCTATCAGGTCGGGCGCATCAACCTCGGGATGTCCTACGGGATCACCCGGGCGCTCACCATCTTCGGCAACATCCCCATCGTCCGGGTCCGCACCCAGGCGGCGATGCGCCAGGATTCGGCCTCCGCCAACGCCGGATACAATCCCGCCGACCCAATCTTCGGTGTGTCCGGAGGGGCCGCGCAGGCGACCGCCTTCTTCAGCGCCTTCGGCACCGCACTCACGACGCTCTCCACCAAGATCGCCAATGGCGACTACAACGGTGACCCGGCGCAATTGGCCCTGGCCAACCAGACCCTCACCGCCGGCACGGCGCTCCGCGACGGATTGCAGAGCCTCAACACCTCACCGGTTCTCCCGGTGGCGGCCAGCGCCGAGGGGACCCAGATCCTCGGCCTCATCGGATCGCTGCAGAACACCCTCAGCAGCTCGCTCGGCGTCGCCGGGTTCACCGGCGCGATCGCGCTTCCGAGTACCCGATTCGACGCGAGCGACTACCTGAACCTGCTGACCAATCCCTCCGGACCGGTGGGCGGAATCTTGGTCGACGGCCTGGTTCGCAACCGGATGGGTGACGCGGAACTCGGCACGACACTCACGCTCCTTGACCGCTGGCACGAGGATGGCCGTCCGGGGATCCGCGTTGCGGCGAGCGCCCTGGTGCGGCTCCCCACCGGCCTCGTGCCCCAGCCGGGAGTGTTCTTCGACCGCGGCACCGGCGATGGCCAGACCGACGTCGAGTTCCGCCTGACCGCCGACCTGACACGAGGAGCGTTCGGGGCGCGGATCTCGGCGGACTACAACGACCAGCTGCCAGGTACGGTGACGCGCGAGGTGCTGGCGCCCTCCATGCCGCTGGCCTGGTTCGCACCGGTCGCGCCGATGCGGTGGGATCCGGGGAACGAACTC
>JBIOIC010000309.1:0-2193 GCA_044449625.1 Gemmatimonadales bacterium
CCATCACCCTCCCCCCTCCCCCCTCCCCCGCCGGGTGTGGGGCCTGGGGTGAGGGTCCGACCGCAGGGTGAGGAGAAGTCACGGGGTCGGGGGGTGAGGCGTCATCGCCACCACCCGCGCCTGCAGGCTCGTCCGCCCGTTGAAGCTGTTCTCTTCCAGGCGAAAGGCCACGTCGATCGGGGCGTCGAGCGGGGGGGCCCGGTCGGCCCAGCCGAAACCGATGGCATCGAGCCGGCGGCCATTCGATTCAAGGCCGAACTTCAAGTGATTGCTTCCCACCGTCCTCGGCTGCGCCGCGCGGACCCCTTGCACCCCGAAGACCGGCCCCGCATTGCCGAGCCCGCAGGGCTCGAGATAGCGGGCGAGACGCTCGAGTTCGGGGGTCGCGTCGGCGAGATCGAGGACCAGATCGACCCGCTGCTCGGGGCCCAGGTCGTCGAGCGAGAGCTGGGCGCGCGCCGCGGCGTTGAAGCGTTCGCGGAACGCCAGCAGCTGTTCCCGCTTGATCGTGAGCCCGGCCGCCATCCGATGCCCGCCGAACCGTTCGAGGAGGTCGCCGCATCCGTTGAGCGCCTGATGGAGATCAAAGCGCGAGATGCTCCGTCCGCTTCCCCGCCCCGTCTCCCCTTCGAACGCGATCAGGAACGCCGGCCGTCCATACCGCTCCACCACTCGGCTCGCCACGATGCCGACCACACCGGCATGCCAGGTATCGGCCGCGAGGACGAAGGCGGCGTCGCGCTCAGGATCGCCCTCCTGTTCAATCTGGGCGATCGCCTCATCGAGGATCCGCTGGTCCAGCGCCTGACGCCGCTCGTTGATCACTTCCAGCTCCGCCGCCAGCGTCCTCGCCTCGGCGTCGTCGTCGGTGAGGAGGAGCCGGAGTCCGTCGCGCGCGTCACCCAGGCGACCGATCGCATTCAACCGGGGTCCGAGGACGAAGCCGAGGTGGGAGGCGCGGATCTCCTTCCCTTCGAGCCCGCCGGTCCGGAGCAGCGCACGAAGTCCCGGCCAGCGCGATTGGCCCAGGAGCTTGAGTCCGTGACGGACGAGCACGCGATTTTCGCCGGTGAGCGGGACCAGATCGGCGACGGTGGCCAAGGCCACGATGTCGAGGAAGTGGAGCGGGAGTGTGGCGGGAAGACCGAGTGCCGGGACCAGCGCCTGCACCAGCTTGAAGGCGATCCCGGTGCCGCAGAGGATCTTGGCCTCGGAGGTATCGTCGGGGCGCTGCGGGTCGACCACCGCGGTGGCCGCCGGAAGTGCCGGCCCCGGCAGGTGGTGATCGGTGACGACGACCTCGCGACCCTCGGCCATCGCCTCGGCGACCGCCTCGATCGCGGTGATCCCGCAGTCGCAGGTGAGGATGAGCCCGGCATTCGCTTCGCGGGCCGCGGCCACACCGGCGTTGGAGAAGTCGTAGCCATCCTTCAGCCGATGGGGAATGAACGGGACCACCGTGGCACCGGCGGCCCGGAGGACGCGGGTGAGGAGGGCGGTGGCGCACTGGCCGTCGACATCGTAGTCGCCGTGGACCAGGATCGTCCCCTTCCGCTCGACCGCGCGGACCACCGCGGCGACCGCCTCCGCCATCCCGGCGAGCGCCAGCGGATCGGAGAGTTCCTCCAGCGCCGGCCGGAGGAAGCGCCGAGTGGCGGCCGGGTCGGTGAAGCCGCGCTGGACCAGAAGCTCCGCCAGCGGCAGGGGAAGAGTGAGCGCCGCGGCCAGCGCGTGCGCGGCTGCCGGATCGGCCGACGGCGCGACGACCCACCGGAGCGGCGGGACCGGGAAGCGGGTGGCGGCGGGAGCGGTCATGCTCCCCACGGTACCACCTTGGCCCGCCGCCGCATCACCCTTCCGCACCTTCGCTGTACAGGATTACGCCGCACGACTCGCAGCCGTCGAGGAGGAGTCCGGAGCGGATCTGCGACCGGCGGCTGGTCGGCACGGCGGTCCGGCAGGCGCTGCAGGTGATCCCGACCATCGCCACCACGACCGCCCGCTTCCGGCCATTGAAGAGCCGCTCGTAGCGCGCCCGGAGCGTCTTGTCGACGGCGTCCCGCACCTCATTCCGCGCCGCGACCGCCGCCGCGCGATCGGCCTCGAGGGCGGCGCGCTTTTCGGCGACCGCGGCCCGCGCCTCCGCCTGCCCCTCCCGCACCGTCTCGACCGCCGCGGCCGCCTGCTTGACCC
>JBIOIC010000310.1:0-2140 GCA_044449625.1 Gemmatimonadales bacterium
GTCCATGCTTCATCTCCGCCGCCGGATACCCCTCGGCGTGGATATAGGAGATCTCCTTCAACTTCAACGCTCCTTCGAGCGCCACCGGGAAGTTGACCCCGCGGCCGAGATAGAGGGCGTTGTTCGATTTGTCGAACCGGGTCGCCAACTGCTCGACATCGGCGGCCCGCTCCAGGATGGAGGCGACCTGATCGGGGATCTTCTGCAGCGCTTCGATCATCTGGCGCCCCTGCAGGATGCTCATGCTGCGCAGCCGCGCCAGGCGGAGCGCGAACATCGCGAGCGCGGTAACCTGGCTGGTGAAGGCCTTCGTGCTCGCCACCCCGACCTCGGGGCCGGCGTGCAGGTAAGTCCCCCCCTGCACTTCCCGCGCGATCGTAGAGCCCACGACGTTGACGAATCCGACGGTCCGGGCCCCGCGCTGTTTGGCCTCGCGGATGGCGGCGAGCGTGTCGGCGGTCTCGCCCGACTGGGAGATCCCGATCACCAGCGTGCGCTCGTCCACCACCGGATTCCGGTAGCGGAACTCCGAGGCGTACTCGACCTCCACCGGCAGCCGGGCCAGCTCCTCGATCAGGTATTCGCCGATGATGGCGGAGTGCCAGGAGGTGCCGCAAGCGGTGATGACGATGCGGTCGAACTTCTTGAGATCATCGTCGCTCAGGTTCAGACCATCCAGACGCGCGGTCCCCTGCTCTTCCAGGAGGTGACCCCGCATCGTGTTCCGGATGGTCTCCGGCTGCTCGAAGATCTCCTTCAGCATGAAGTGGTCGTACCCGCCGCGCTCGATCGTCGCGAGATCCCAGTCGATCTGGTTGACCGGCTTGCTGATCCGCCCGAGCGCGAGATCCCGCACCGAGTATCCCTCGCGCGTGAGCACGGCCATCTCGCCGTCGTCCAGATACACCACCGACCGGGTGTGGGAGAGGATGGCCGAGGCGTCGGAGGCCACGAACCACTCGTGATCGCCCACGCCGACGAGCAACGGCGACCCCTGCCGCGCCGCCACGAGGACGTCGGGTTCATCGGCGCTCACCACCGCGATGCCGTAGGCCCCCTCCACTTCCCGAAGCGCCGCCGCCACCGCTTCAGCCAGCTTCCCCAGATAGTGCTCCCCGACCAGGTGCGCCAGGACCTCCGTGTCGGTCTCCGACTTGAAGGTGTGGCCCCGCTGGAGAAGCAGCTTCTTGATGCTCCCGGCGTTTTCGATGATGCCGTTATGGATAAGGGCGATCTTTCCGCTCTGATCGGTATGCGGATGCGCGTTGGCGGTGGTCGGGGCACCGTGGGTGGCCCAGCGGGTGTGGCCGATGCCAAGCGTGCCGCGGGGGGGATGATCGCCGATGGCGCGTTCGAGGTTGACCAGCTTGCCCGCCGCCTTCCGGATGTCGACCGCGCCGTCTTTGACGACGGCGATCCCGGAGGAGTCGTACCCGCGATACTCCAGCCGGCGCAGCGCCTCGATCAGGAGCCCCGCCGCCTCACGCCCGCCGATGTACCCCACAATGCCGCACATGCTCGATCCCAGTCCTTACTTGAAGAAGCTTCGGCACGCCTCGACCAAGGCATCCGCCTCGGCCCGACTCGGCGCCTCCGCGATGAACCGCACGATCGGCTCGGTGCCCGACGGCCGGGCGTGCACCCAACGGTCGGCCCAAGCAAGTCGCAGGCCATCCCGCGTATCCACCTCTGCGTCGGGAAACCGCCGCCGGAGCCCCTCGTAGACCGGGCCCAGGTCGGGTCCCCGGGGAGCCTTCGCCTTCACAATAATGTACTGTGGTGCCCCCGACACGATGGCTGACACAGGCCGGGCCTCGCGCCGCAGGAACTCAAGGATCAGGGCGACCCCGATCGGCGCGTCCCGTCCGATGTGGAGCGCGGGGAGGATCACCCCGCCATTCCCCTCCCCTCCGATCACCGCCCCCTCGTCGCGGATCATCCGAGCCACATTCGCCTCTCCCACCGGCGCCCGCAGGAACCGGGCGCCGAAGGCGAGCGCCGCATCCTCGACCACGCGGGAGGTGGAGAGATTCACGACGACCACGGGCGCAGAGGCGGAGGGGCGGAGAGGCGCAGATCCACCGCCAGTCGATCCGCCCCTGCGTCTCTCCGCCTCTGCGCCTCCGAGCACCGCCCGCAC
>JBIOIC010000311.1:0-2136 GCA_044449625.1 Gemmatimonadales bacterium
AGCCCGCATTGCGCGGGAGGGGACGCAGCTTTCGATCATCACCTACGCGGCGACGGTCTGGAAGGCGCTCGAAGCGGCGGAGCAGCTGGAGAAGGAGGACGGGCTCTCGGTCGAGGTACTCGACCTCCGGACCCTCTCCCCGCTGGATGATGAGGCGATCGACGCGACGGTCCGAAAGACGAACCGGGTGCTTATCGTTCATGAGGACACGGTGACGGGCGGCATCGCGGGGGAGCTCACGGCACGGATCAACGAGCGCTCCTTCGAGTGGCTGGACGCCCCGGTCCGCCGGGTGGCGGCGCACGACGTGCCGCTCCCCTACGCCCCGGTACTGGAGGACTTCGTGCTGCCGCAGACGAGCGACATCGTCCGCGCGGCGCGGTGGGTGGCGAACTACTAACTGGTCGTGGGTCCTGGGTCGCGGGTCGTGATGCCCTGCGAATCGAGATCCGTGACCCACGACTCACGACTCACGACCCGAGACTGAGAATGGCCAAGATCGACGTACCCATGCCCCAGATGGGTGAATCCATCGCCGAGGGGACGCTGTCCAAGTGGATGAAGAAGGTGGGCGACGCGGTCAAGCGCGACGAGCCGATCTTCGAGATCTCGACCGACAAGGTCGATGCCGAGATTCCGGCGCCGGTCGCCGGTGTCCTGGCCGAGATCCTGGTGCAGGAAGGCCAGACGGTCGCGGTGCAGACCATCGTCGCGCGGATCGAGACCGACGCCTCTGCCGCCGCCGCGGCGCCGGCCCCCGTTCCCGCAGCTCCCGCGCCGAAGGCGGAGACGCCGAAGCCCGCTGCCGCGCCCGCGCCGGCTCCTGTTGCGGTCGCCGCACCGGTGGCTCCAGCGCCGATCGTCCCGGCCCCCGCGCCTTCGGGCAATGGAGCGGAGACCGCCGAAGAGCGCTTGCGGCGGAAGTCGACCCCGCTGGTGCGGAAGATGGCGGCGGAGCACAAGGTCGATATCGGGGCGATTCCGGGGAGCGGCTTCGCCGGCCGGGTCACCAAGGCCGATCTCGAAGGGTTTCTCCAAAGCGGTGGTGCCGTCGCCGCTCCCGCGGGTGGCGGCGGCGGTGTGCCATCGCCCTTCCGCGCGGCCGCACCGGCGGGTGCCATCACCCACGGCACGGCCGATCCCTGGGAAGGGGACCGGGTCGAGCCCTGGTCGAAGATCCGCAAGCTCACCGCCGATCACATGATCATGTCGCGCCGGGTCTCGGCCCACGTCAACACGATCTTCGAGATTGATTACACCCGGGTGAGCCAGCTCCGCGCGAAGAAGAAGAAGGAGTACGCCGACCGCGGCGTGAACCTGACCTTCCTTGCCTTCATCACCAAGGCGGTGGCCGACAACCTCCGCAAGCATCCGGTCGTCAACGCCGCCGTGAACGGCGACAGCACGATCTACCGGCGTGACATCAACGTCGGGATCGCTGTCGCGCTCGACTGGGGTCTCATCGTGCCGGTCATCCGCCACGCCGATGAACTTTCCCTCCTCGGCGTCGCCCGGTCGATCAACGACCTCGGCGAGCGGGCCCGGACCAAGAAGCTCTCCCCCGACGAAGTGCAGCGGGGAACCTTCACCATCACCAATCCGGGAGTCTTCGGTTCGATCATCGGGACCCCGATCATCAATCAGCCCCAGGTGGCGATCCTCTGCGTCGGTTCGATCGGGAAGGAGCCGGCGGTGGTCGCCCTGCCCGACGGCACCGACACCATCGCGATCCGGACCCGGGGGATGCTCTCGCTCGCCTTCGACCACCGGATCGTCGACGGTTCCGCCGCCGACAAATTCATGGCCGACGTGAAGCAGACGCTTCAGGAGTTTCCCGAGAGCGCCGTCTGAGATGCCCCGCTGCCTGAGCGTCTCGCGCGCCACCGTCACCCCCGAACGGGAGAGCGAATACCTCGCCACCGCTGGTGATCTGGCCCGGGCGCTGGAGCAGCGGGGCCAGCACCTCTGGGTGTTCCGGAGCGACACTGACCCCGGCACCTTCATCGAGTTCAGCGAGAGCCCGAGTGCTGCGTCCCATCGGACCCGGGCCTCCCGTCTTCCGAAGGAGCAGCGGCTCGAAGCCCGGCTCCGCGCGCTCGCCAGCTACGCCCCCGATGCCTGGGCGCTGTGGGAGGA
>JBIOIC010000312.1:0-2120 GCA_044449625.1 Gemmatimonadales bacterium
AAGGCCAACGAACATCCAGCCATAGACCTTGCGGAGGAACTCACCGACGACCGCCTCCGAGGCATCAATCCCGCCCAGGGCGGGTGGGGCGGTGCGGTATGCGTTGGGATCGGACATACGTTGCTCGGGAAAGAGACGGGGGAAAGATAACAGCATGGAGCTTAGAGCTTGGAGCCAAAAGCTTAAAGCCTAGATCTCTTAGCTCCAGGCTCTAAGCTCTTAGCTCTACACTCAACTACTGAACCGAAACAGCAGCACATCGCCGTCCTGCACGACGTACTCCTTCCCCTCCGCCCGAGCGAGCCCGAGATCCCGCGCCGGCTACCACCCCCCGACCCGGACGAAGTCGGCGTAGCTCACCGTCTCGGCGCGGATGAAGCCCTTCTCAAAATCGGAGTGGATGACGCCGGCGGCGGCGGGGGCGCGGTCGCCGCGGTGGATGGTCCAGGCGCGGACCTCCTTCTCCCCGGCGGTGAAGTAGCTCTGGAGGCCGAGCAGGTGATACGCCGCGCGCGCAAGGCGGTCGAGCCCCGATTCGGTGAGCCCGAGCGATTCGAGGAACGGCTTCCGGTCCTCCAGCGAGAGATCGGCGAGCTCCATCTCCACCTGGGCGGAGAAGGTGACCACCTCGGCGGTCTCGCCGTCCTTCGCCACCGCGCGCGCGAGTGCTTCGACGAAGGCGTTGCCGGCGTTGATCTGATCCTCGGGGACGTTGGCGGCGTAGAGCACCGGCTTCGACGTCAGGAGGTTGAAGGCCCGGAATGAAGCGCGTTCCTCCTCGATGGGGATGATGCCACGGGCCGGCTTGCCATCGGCCAGCGCCGGCTGGAGCCGTTGCAGCAGGCCAAGCTCGAGCTTGGCCTGGGCATCGCCCGACTTGGCGGCGCGGGCCGCCTTGTCGAGCCGCTTCTCGACCACGGCGAGGTCGGAGAGGCCGAGCTCGGAGTTGATGACGTCGCGATCGCGGGCGGGGTCGACGCTCCCCATCACGTGCTGGATGTTGTCGTCGGAAAAGCAGCGGACCACGTGGACGATGGCATCGACCTCGCGGATGTTGGCGAGGAACTGGTTGCCGAGACCTTCGCCCTCGGAGGCGCCCTTGACCAGTCCGGCGATGTCGACGAACTCGACCGCGGCAGGGACGGTGCGCTCGGGGTGAACCAACTCGGCGAGCCGGTCCAGCCGCGGATCGGGGACGGTCACCACACCGGTGTTCGGCTCGATCGTCGCGAAGGGATAGTTCGCGACCAGCGCACCGGCCTGGGTGAGGGCGTTGAAGAGCGTCGATTTGCCGACGTTGGGGAGGCCGACGATGCCGAGTCTAAGCATGGAGAGTCGTGGGTCGTGAGTCGTGGGTCGTGAGTCCGCGTTCTGCGGACATCACGTCAGGCGGGCGGGGCCGCCGCCGCCCGGTAGGGAAAGCTAGCGCCACGGTCGGCGCGGTTGAAGCCGTTGCTCGGCACGGCGTCGCCTTCGGCGACGCGATCAGAAGCCGGTCAAGAAGGCAGGGAGACACCCGTCGCGTAGCAACGGTGTGCCGAGCAGCGAATTTATTCGCGGGAACGCGGGAACATGGCGGGGGAGATCTACGACCGATTAAACCGATTCATCGCCACTTCGATCCCATCCGAGAGCCAGACTTCCACCGCCTGGCTCATCGGTTCGAGCAATTCCTCTATGGCGGCGCGGTCGCCGCGCGGGGGCTCGGCCAGGACGAAGTCGGCGAGATCAAAAAAGCCCGCGGGCACCGGCCCGACGCCGATCCGGAGCCGGGGATAGTCCTGGCGCCGGAGGGAACCCTCAATGCTCTTCAGGCCGTTGTGGCCTCCGGCCGAGCCGGCGCCGCGGAGGCGGAAGGTCCCGACCGGGATGGCGACGTCATCGACCAGGACCAGGAGGTCGCGGGCGGGATCGAAGGTCAAAAGAGACCGGAGCGGCGCCAGCGCGGCACCGCTCCGGTTCATGTACGTCTGGGGCTTGAGGAGTTGGACCTCTTCGCCCTGGCGGCGCCCGCTGCTCTGACGGCTCTGGCCGTCGCGGCGAAAGGGGCCAAAGCTCCAGCGACGGGCGAGGTGATCCGCCAGCCAGAAGCCCGCGTTGTGCCGCGTGCCTTCGTATTC
>JBIOIC010000313.1:0-2116 GCA_044449625.1 Gemmatimonadales bacterium
AGCAGCGACCCCTTCGGCAGCTGCCGGATGGCCGTCCCGCCCCGCCCCACCGTCGCCACGATCCGTTCCGCCAGCGCATCGTCCTCCGGCGCCGAACTGAGCCAGAACCGGGCGGGACGGAGACGCGCCAGCCGCGGCAGGAGTTCGGCCCACTTCTCTTCGGGCCAGTAGCGGATCGCCATCCCGGCGGAGACGTTGGCCAGAATCTCGAGCGGCGCCCGATCGACCAATAAGGCCGTCACCCGCGCCACCGACTCCGGCGGCAGGCCGAGCGACAACCGCGGGGGATGGTCCCACGGCATCCCGATCAGGTCGAGCGGAGCCATCATCTTTTCCGCGAAATGCTTCGAGGGGTCAGCGGAGGGGAGCACCGGCAGGTCGAACGGTCCCCCACCAGGCCGGTTGAAGCCGACCTTGACCCCGGCCCTGGCGAAGCGGGCGAGGAGCGTCTGATTCCGGCTGAAATGATCCTTCGGATCGAGCCAGGCGTCGTAGCGCCGGCCCCGCAAGCGGAGGAGGAAGGGGACCAGACGCAGCGGATGGCGCTCGAACTCAAGCACCCGATCGATCGCAGGATGGTGGCGGGCCATCGCCAGTTGCCGCTGGTGGACCACGACTGTCAGCTCGGCGCCGGGGAGGCGCTGCTTGATCGCGTTGAAGAGCCCGGTAGCGAGGATGAAGTCACCGGCGCGGAAAAATGGCACCACGGCGATGGCGGGAGCGGGGCCGAAGGTGACCGACCTCGCACCGGTCATCGCCGGGCCAGCAGTCGCTGGTACGCCGCCACGATCTCGGGTACCGGGATGTCGCCGATCCGCTCTCCCTGGACGACCTCTTGGACGGTGCTCAGGGGCCGGAATCGGGTGAAATTCGGTTCAGCGATGGTGTAGAGGCCGAGGACCGGGCGATCATAGACGGCGGCCAGATGGATGATCGAGGTGTCCATCGACACGACCAAGTCCACCCGCTGTACCACGGCCGCCAGATCGAGGAGTGACCCCGCCGGGATCCCGACGACATTAGCGCCCGCGGCCCGCCCCTCGGCCAGTATCCGGCCCGCTAGTGCGCCGTCCTCGGGTGAAGCGCTCAACCAGAAGCGGGTGGGACCAATCTCTGCCCCCTGGGCGAGGAACTCCCTCCACTTCTCTTCCGACCAGTACCGCGCCCGCGCCCCAGCGGAGAGGTTGACCAGGACCTCCAGCGGTACACGGTGCCGGAGCAGGTGCTCCGCCCGCACTACCGACCCTTCGGGAAGCCCCAGCGAGAGCGGAGGCGGGCCATCCCATCCGATCCCCAGGGTCGCGAGCGGCGCCATCATCATGTCGACCCAGTGGTACCGTGGGCGATCGACCGGAATGAGCGGGCGATCGAACGCGCCGCCGCCGGGCCGGTTGAAGCCGATCTTGAGCGAGGCCCGTGTCGCGCGCGCCACGAGGCTCTGGCTCCGGCTGAAATGATCCTTGGGGTCGATCCACACGTCGAAGACCCGGTCGCGCAGGCGGAAGAGGAAGGGGAGCAGCTTGAGGGGATGGCGATCGAAGAGGAGGACCCGGTCGACGGCGGGATGACGCCGGGCCATCTCGGCAGCGCGAGGGCCCACGACCACCGTCAGCTCGGCGGACGGATCGTGGGCCTTGAGGACGTTCAAGAGACCGGTGATGAGGATGAAATCGCCAGCGCGCCCGGGAGTCAGAACGCCGTACCGCCGGGTGCGGGCCGAGGCCACGCTCAGCGGCCGCCCAGCGCCTTGAGCGCTCCCGCCCCGTAGAAGAGCCGGATGTACTTCGACTGGATCGGCGTGAGACTCCGTACCGCCCACGCGAGGTGCACGAAGTGCGGCTCGTGGGGGACGGTGTGTGGATGCATCCCGCACTCAACGGGGAGATGGTTCCCCTTCCGGGTGTTGCAGCTGCTGCACGCCGTCACCACGTTGGTCCACTCATTGCCGCCGCCGCGCGAGATTGGCACCAGATGGTCCCGGGTGAGGCACTCACGGGGCCGGAGCTGCGCCTGCGTCCGCTGACAGTACTGGCAACTGTAGTTGTCGCGGGCGAAGAGGAAGGTATTGGTAACTTGGCGGCGGAAGCGGCGGGGAACGTGGACGAAGCGGACCAGC
>JBIOIC010000314.1:0-2109 GCA_044449625.1 Gemmatimonadales bacterium
TGGAAGGTGGAGACCAGATAGGAGTAGAGATCCGCATTGGGCGCGGTGACGCCGGGGTGAATCGCCCGGGTGGTGATATGCAGCAGGTGGAACGGGATGAAGATGAGGAGGAGCACCCCACCCCAGCGGAGGGTCCGCGCCGCCCAGGTGGAGACCTGCGGCTGGCGGTCGGCGTAGTCGATCGGGCGGGCGGCTGCATTTCGGACCGTGAGCCGGTACGCCATCACGATGTGGACCACCACGGCGACGAGGAGCACCGCGCGCATGGCCCAGATCACTTCGTTCAGCGGCCCGTGCAGCAGGTGGCTGTACCCGTTCAGCTTGTCGGCGCCCTGGAAGATCTGCAGGTTCCCCACCATATGGGCGAGGACGAAGCCGACGCCGATCAGCCCGGTCAGGGCCATCAGCACCTTCTGCCCGATGGTGGAGCGCCAGAAGCGGACGAGCGTGTTCATTGGATCTTTGAGCTCCCTGGGATCGCTATCCGTTGCTCCGGCAGCCCGCCCGGAGTCGCTTTGCTCACGAAGCGCCGGATAGCGGATAACGGTTCTTAAACAATCGCCATCACGTCGGTCACCGCCTTGGCCGAGGCGTGGAGCGCGGTGCGCTCGGCCTCGCTCAGCTTCACTTCGAGCACCTGCTCCAGTCCCTTGGCGCCGAGCTTGCAGGGCACGCCGCAGAAGACATCCTTCAAACCGTATTCGCCGGTGAGCCAGGCGGAACACGGGAGGATCCGCTTCTTGTCGAGCGCGATCGCCTCCACCATCTGCACCGCGGCGGCGCTCGGCGCATAGTAGGCCGATCCCGTCTTCAGAAAAGCGACGATCTCGGCGCCGCCGTTCCGGGCCCGGGCCACGATCGCATCGAGCTTGTCCTGGGCCATCAGCTGGGTGACCGGAATGCCGGAGACGGTGGTATAGGAGATGAGGGGGACCATCGTGTCGCCGTGGCCGCCCAAGACCATCGCCTGGATGTCCTCGACACTCACGTTCAGCTCCTGGGCCAGGAAGGAGCGGTAGCGCGCGGTATCGAGCACCCCCGCCATCCCGATGATCCGCTCCCTGGGGAAGCCGGTCTCCCGCATCGTGACGTAGCACATCACGTCGAGCGGATTGGAGACCACGATGATGATGCTCTTCGGGGCGACCTTCTTGATGTTCTCCGCCACCGACTTGACGATTCCGGCGTTGGTCTTGACCAGATCATCGCGACTCATCCCCGGCTTCCGGGCGATGCCGGCGGTCACGACGAAGAGATCGCTCCCGGCGGCGGCGTCATAGGAGGTCGAGCCGACGATGCGGGTGTCGAACCCTTCAATCGGGGCCGACTCCCACTGGTCGAGGCCCTTCCCCTGCGGCACCCCGTCGACCACATCCAGCAGGACGACGGTGCGGGCGAGGTTCTTTTCGGCGAGGCGCTGGGCGGCGGTGGCGCCCACATTGCCGGCGCCGACGACGGTGACTTTCTGGAGCATAAACGCGGGTGCCTTCGTTCGGGTCCGGAAGAGCAGCAGACAACGCGATCGAGCAACGCAATGTATTGCCGACCGCGGCAAGATTGTAGGGGCCGATCAGGGGACGCCTCGGGATCTCCCGGGACCGCGCCACGGCGCGGCCCGGCGCAACAACGGGAGGCCGGGATACGTTCCTTAGGGTGTGGCTCTTCCGATCCATCATCTCTCACGCGACGATCTATGACCTCCCGCCGTACCGCCGGACTCACCCTCATCGCCGCCCTGGTGGCGATGCCGCTCCACGCCCAGGATAACTACGAGATCCAGGTCTACGGGTCCGAGACCGTCGCGCCCGCCGTCACGATGTTCGAGTTGCATTCGAACTTCACCTTCGATGGCGAGAAGGCGGTCACCGACGGCGTCCAGCCGACCGAGCACGCCCTCCACGAGACTCTTGAGATTACCCACGGCTTCACCGACTGGTTCGAGGTCGGGTTCTATTTCTTCACCACCACCCAGCAAGGCGATTGGCACTACATTGGCAGCCACATCCGTCCGCGGGTGCGGGTGCCGCCGAGCTGGCACTGGCCGGTGGGAGTGAGCATTTCGCAGGAGATCGGGTGCCAGGACCGGGCCTACGCCACCGAACGGTGCAA
>JBIOIC010000315.1:0-2105 GCA_044449625.1 Gemmatimonadales bacterium
TCCTTGGCGGGCTGCAATTCGCGGAGCACCCAGGAGCGCCGTTCCATTCGCATCGGCTGGAGGAGGGCGGGTGCCACCGCCTGCACCCACCGCTCGATCGCGACCACGCGCTCCGCCTCACTTCTCCACGCCGGCTGAGCTGTCCCGGTCAGATGCGCCGCCAGCACCGATGGCCGCGCCTCCTTGATCTCCAGCAGCACCATTCCTCGGCGCTTCTTCCCGTCACCGGTTCCCCGCACCAGCGCGACGTATCGCCCCAGGCCGAGGCTCCCCGTGCCCGACACCCGCCGGACCAGATCGATCACCTGGTAATAACGTGGCGCCGTCGGCTCGGCCGGGAGATGCGCCAGACATTCGGAGACCGCCTCGAGCGCGTCGTCATCGGCGGGAAGGGCGCGTCCCGCATCGAGGCGCAGCCGGCATCGTCCTTTGACCGGTGCCGTGCGTTCCGCCAGGAGCTGACTGCGGGTCCGGTTACGGACGCCGCGCAGAAGACGGCGGACCATCCCGCGCGCGGTGGCGCGTTCCACCCAGCGGGGCGCTCCGGTGAGGAGAGTGGCGCGATAGGCGGCGAGGAACGCCCGCGCGAGTCCGGTACTCTCCTCGCGATCGGCGCCAAGGCGCTGGCCGGCGAGGTGGAGACTGCAGAGGAAACGGGCGAGGTCCCGGGTGGCGGGGGCGAGGGCCGCCTCGTCGAAGTCGTTCTGGTCGAAGTAGGCGAGGCCGTTATCGCCCTTGAAGGTCCCGAAATTCTCGAGGTGGAGATCACCGCACATCCAGCCGAGCGGGGTCGCATCGAGCGGAGAGCCGGCGGGCCAGTCCTCGTGGAAGAGGTGCGCCGTGCCGCGGAGGAAAGCGAAGGGATCGCCCCGCATGATCCGGTACTTGATGGCGAGGCGTTCCGATTCGCGCCCCGCATTGAACGCGGCGAGGCGGGCGATCACATCGTTGCCGGATCGACGGCCGATCATCGGGCCGCCTGGGTGAGGCCGGTGAGCCGGGCGCTCATCTCCCAGAGCCGCCGCTGCACCGCGATGTCATTCGATTGCGGGGCCGACCTGACCTGCTTGAATCGCTTGAAGTACGCGCCAGTCACCCCGGCGACGTCCTGCTGCGCCGCGAGCCGGACGACCGGTGCCGCGCCGCGCTCCGGGCTCAGCATGAACCACTGCATCACGCGGAGGATGCGGCGGACCGTGCCGGCGGTGGAGTCCCAGATCCCGGTATTGACGGCGCCGGGATGCACCGCCGTCACCATGACGCCGGTGCCGTCCAGCTGCCGCGCGAGTTCACAGGTGAAGAGGATGTTGGCGAGCTTGCTCAGGCCGTAGGCACCGAAGGCGCGATAACGGCGTTCGTTCTGCAGGTCGTCGAAGTCAAGCGGGGCGATCCGGTGCGCCTCGGAGGCGACGTTCACGATCCGCGCCGGGGCCGAGGCGGTGAGGAGATCGAGCAAGAGATTGGTGAGGAGGAATGGCGCCAGATGGTTGACGGCAAAGGTGAGCTCAATTCCGTCATTGGAGAGGGTCCGCCTCATCGTAGCACCACCGGCGTTGTTGACCAGCACGTGGAGCCGGTCGGTGCGGGCTCGTACGTCGACGGCCAGTTGGCGCACGTCGGCGAGCGAGGCAAAGTCGGCGATGAACCCCTCGACCGTGCCGCCGGTGGCGGTCCGGATCTCCGCCACCGTTGCCTCGACCTTGGCCGGATTCCGGCCGTGGACGAAGACCCGCCCCCCCATCCGCGCCAGCTCGCGGGCCGTGACCTTCCCGATCCCCGACGTGGCGCCGGTGACGAGGCAGGTCTTTCCGGCCAGATCGGTGATCATTGCGTCTCCGTTGGGGTGTTGATGCGGTCGGCCGAAGGAAGAGAAGAAGAGGTGAGGAGGTGAACGGGGCTCGGCGTGTCACCGGGACCGCGTTCTCCTCCTCTTCTCATCCCCTCTGTATTTCTTCTAGCTGCCGACCGTCTTCACCAACTGATAGGTGAACTCGAGCCCCTCGTAGTAGGCGCCGACCGGCACGCGCTCGTCGCGGCCGTGGGAGCGATCGTCCCCAAGCTCGATAAACTGCCCCGAGACGCCGAAGGTCGGGATCCCGGCGAGA
>JBIOIC010000316.1:0-2105 GCA_044449625.1 Gemmatimonadales bacterium
AAGGTACTCGCCGCGCACCTGAGCGAGGCCGCAGTACCGGTGACGACGCTCCGAATCGATTGTCCCCCCGAACTCGCCGCCCTGGTGACCCGTCTGCTGCGGAAGGATCCGGCTGATCGGGTCCAGACGGCGGTCGAGGTGCTGCACGACCTCGATGCCGTGGGCACCACGTCGAGCCAGACCTCGGCGCTCGCGGCCCCGGGCATGCTCCCCAAGGCGCTCGGACTCTACGTCCTCGCCACCGGCGCCGCGGCGCTCCTGGCCAAGGCGGCGGTGGTCGGGATCGGCCTCCCGGACTGGGTTCTTCCCGGCACGATGGCGGTGATGCTGCTGGGACTCCCCGCGCTCCTCGCCACGGCGTACGTGAAACGGGTGGCGCGCCAGGTGGTGACTGCGACGCCGACGCTGACGCCGGGGGGGACGACGGTGCCGAAGCTCCCCCACGGCACCATCGCCACGCTGGCGCTCAAGGCCAGCCCCCACGTCTCCTGGCGGCGTACCACCCACGGCGGTTTCTACACGATGGGAGCGTTCGTTGTCCTGGTGGCCGCCTTCATGACCCTCCGCGCCCTCGGCATCGGGCCCTGGGGCTCGTTGCTGGCCAAGGGAGCGCTGGCGCACGACTCCCGGATCGTGCTCGCGAGCATCACCTCGGCACCGGACGACTCCGCCTTGGCACCGATCGTGGGAGAGGCGGTGCGCGCCGCGCTCTCCCAGTCCACCTCGATCCGGGTGATGGATCAGGTCCAGGTGGCTCCGATTCTCCTACAGATGAAGCGCGCCCCCGGAACGGCGTTCGATCTTGCCACCGCCCGCGAGGTCGCCACTCGGGCCGGAGCCGCCGCCGTCCTCGGCGGGCGGCTGGCGCGGGCAGGAACCGGCTATGCGGTGAGCCTCGAACTCACCAGCGCCACCGATGGCAGCGTGCTCGCCTCGTATCAGGGGACCGCCGACGGCCCGAAGGATCTCCTGGCGGTGGTCGATGAACTGGCCAAGAAACTCCGGGCCAAAGTCGGCGAGTCGCTCCGGCAGGTGCAGCACACCGTCCCCCTGGCGCAGGCGACGACCAGCTCGCTGGAGGCGCTCCGCATCTATAGCGAGGCGGCGGAGGCCAACGACGTGGACCAGGACTTCGACCGCGCGGTCCTCCTCCTGCGCCAGACCGTCGCGATCGATTCCACCTTTGCGCTGGCGTGGCGGAAGCTCGCCGTCGCGCTGGTCAACTCGCAGTCGAGCCCCGAGGCGGTGGACTCCGCCCTCGACAAGGCGATCCACTACGCCGACCGGCTCCCCGACCGCGAGAAGTACCTCGTCCGCGGCTTCTATTACGAGCAGCACCGCACTCAGGCTGACCCGGCGAAAGCGCTCGCGTCCTATCAGGCGGTCTACGCCGTCGACAGCTCCAATACCACCGCCACCAACGAGATGATGCGCCTCTACGGGGGGCTGGGCCAGCCCGACAGCGCGGAATACTACGCCCGGCGCCAGTTCACCACCGAGCCGAATGCACGGAACGCCGCGGTGCTCGCCGGGGTGACGGCAGTCGCCCAAGGCCCTGAGGCCGGGGCGAAGATCCTGGACTCCCTCCTCCGCGCCCAGCCCAACGCGCTCGGGAATTCGGCGGTCCAGAGTGCGCGATTCGGCATCGACCGGATGCGCGGCGCACACGACAGTGCCGCGGCGGTGGCCAACACGCTCGCCCGGTCCTCCCAGGTTCCGACCCAGCTGCTCGGACAGAGCATGTTGCGCGGCCTCGCGACGGGCGCGGGGCAGCTCTCCCGGGCGATCACACTGGACGATCAGATCACGGCGACCTTGGCCAAGCGCGGGGGGGCGGCACCGATCGACGGGATCGCCGACGCGCGGATGGACATCCTCTTCCGCGGGCGCGCCGCCGAGGGGATCCAGCGCCTCAACGCGATCGTCACCGGGAGCCAGTGGAAGGCCGCCGGGCCGATTTATCGACCGTATACCGACGTCGCGACGCTTTACGCGCGCGCTGGCGATCCGGCGCGGGCGCGTCAACTCCTCGCCCGGTTCCAGCAGGAGGATCCCGAGTTCTTCCGCAGCGTGACCGCCCAATCTGACCTCACATCGGCCCGCGG
>JBIOIC010000317.1:0-2104 GCA_044449625.1 Gemmatimonadales bacterium
GCGCGGTCGACGCCCTGGTTCCAGAAGAGGCGCTGGCCGAGCGGCTCGGTCAAGGCGCCGGCGGTCCGGTCGCGATCGGCACCTGGGAGCGTGCGCAAGGCAAGATGCGCTCGCCCGCCCCGACCCTCGGCCGAGGCAAGTACGTGGCCGTGCTCCGCATCGAGGGGACGATCGTCGACGGACGATCGGGCGGGCTGCCCGTCAAGCCGCCCATCGAGGTGCCGCTCCTGGGAGACGATCGCGCCGGAGACTTGACGGTTGTGCAGGCGGCGCGCCAGGTGGCCGGCGACAAGCGGGCGGCGGCGGTTGTCCTCTACGTCAACTCGAGGGGCGGCTCGGCGACGGCGTCCGAGGCGATGCGGCAGGCCCTCAGCGTGATCGCGGCCCGGAAGCCGCTGGTCGTGGCGATGGGCCCGGTGGCGGCGTCGGGCGGTTACTGGGTCTCGACGCCGGCGAGCTGGATCGTCGCGCGGCCGAGCACCCTCACCGGATCAATCGGAGTGCTCACCGGGAAGATCGTGACCGGCGGCATTTGGTCGAAGCTCATGTTCAACCGCGAAACGATCGCGTTCGGACGGCACGCCACAATCGACAACGACGAGTCGCCGTACACGGACCAGGAACGGGAGATCGTCAGAGGCCAGATCGACCGCATCTACAAGCTGTTCCTGGACGTGGTCTCCAAAGCGCGGAAGATGACCCCGGAAGACGTCCACCCGATCGCCGCCGGCCGCGTGTGGACCGGCCGCCAGGCATTGGAAAGAAAGCTGGTGGACGAGCTGGGCGGCCTCGACGCGGCGGGGCGCAAAGCGCGGAGCCTGGCGGGCCTACCGGAGACGGCTCCGATGCGGGAGGTGAGGGCGCCCAAGCGCATGATTCCGCCCCCGGCGACTACCGGCGCCGCGGGCTACATCGGGTACCTGCTCGAAGGAGTCTCGGTTTTGAGCCGAGCGCCGGCCCTGGCGGTGATGGAGTACCTCCCCGGAGAGCTGACCTAGCAATTCAACTCCCGTGCGGGGAGGTCGGCGTTGCAAGAGACATGCCGGACTGATTCACCTCCCCGCCATGCGGGGAGGTCGGCCCGTTAGGGCCGGGTGGGGCGAATCAAGAGTTAATCCTGCGCCAGCGCCAGGTAGATTCCGTGCATCACGTCGTCCATCGTTTCGTCGATCTCCTGAACCGGTACACACGCAGAACCTGGTAACCGCGCGCCTGCAGATAGGCGGTCTTCCGCCGGTCCGACTCCCCGCCATGCGCCTCTCCCCCGTCGACTTCTATGACCAGGCGCGCCGACAGGCAAGCGAAGTCGGCGAAGTAGGGACCGATTGGGAACTGTCGGCGGAATTTGTAACCCGCGATCTGTCGATTGCGGAGGCGCGACCACATGTACCACTCGGCCTTGGTCATGTTATTTCGCAGCTCGCGAGCCCGCTCGGTTTGTTCGGAGTGCACGAACCGAGCGTGGCCGGGACACGGCCGGGTGCCAACTCAGGGTGTTAAAGAACCTCTCACTAGCTTGTTTCGCCCCACCCGGCGCTTTCGCGCCGACCTCCCCGCGTGGCGGGGAGGTGAATTAAGCGCGCGGCCTCCTCGCATGGCGGGGAGGTGAACTAGCCTCAGGAATCCAGCGCCGGGAATCTCCATGGTTGGCGTTCGCGGACCAGGTCGTAGACCGTGGCCACGATGCTCTCCCGGTTTGGTTTCGTGAAGTAGTCGCCGTCCGGTCCGTAGGCGGGCCGGTTGGGCGAGGCGGCAAGGGTGCGCGGCGCCGCATCGAGGTGCCACCAGCCGTTCTGCACCTCGAGGATCTGCTGGAGCATGAACGCCGAAGCCGCCCCCGGGACGTCCTCATCGAGACAGATCAGCGCGTGGGTCTTCTCGATCGACCGCACGATGGTGTGGTTGATGTCGAAGGGATTGAGCGTCTGGACGTCGATCACCTCACACGAAACTCCAAGCTCCTCGAGCGTCCTGGCGGAATCGAGCGCGATGGCGCAGCACGCGCCGTACGTGATGATCGTCGCGTCTGCGCCCTCCCGAAGCACCTCTGGCACACCGAGTGGAACGGTGAACTCACCGATGTTGTCCGGCACCTGCTCTTTCA
>JBIOIC010000318.1:0-2039 GCA_044449625.1 Gemmatimonadales bacterium
GGCGTGGGAGCTGATGGCGGGGAGCGAGGGGTACGGGCGGGTGGATATGCGGCTCGACGCGCGGGGCCAGGCCTGGGTACTCGAAGTGAATCCGAACCCCGATCTCTCCGACAACGCCGGGCTCTCACGGATGGCAAAGGCCCACGGCTGGGAATACTCCGAGTTGCTGCAGCGGATCGTCGACGAAGCGCTGGCGCGAAGCCAGCGGAAGTCGGCGGCGCACGCCCTCGCGACGGCGACCCACTAGTGAGCCGCACTTTGGTGCGTCCCGCGCTCCGCGCCCTCCGGGCGGAGGATCGCGCACCGATCGAACGGATGACGCGGGCGGTCGGTGTCTTCCACGAATTTGAGGTCCCGGTGGCGCTCGAGGTGCTGGATGCCTCGCTCCGACCGGGCCAGACGGACTATGAGACCCTCGGCGCCGAGGTGGATGGGCGCCTCGCGGGCTGGATCTGCTGGGGGGAAACCCCCTGCGCCGAGGGGACTTGGGATCTCTACTGGCTGGCCGTGGACCCCGACGCGCACGGCGCGGGGATCGGCACGGCGCTGGTGGAGGAGATGGAGCGGCGGCTCGCGGGCCGTGCGCGCCTGATCGTGGTGGAAACGGGGGGGCGGCCGGCCTACGACGGCACCCGCGCCTTCTATCTGGCCCGCGGCTACCGCGTGGCCGCCACGATCCCGGACTTCTACGCCCCGGGCGATGCCCAGGTCGTCTTTGTGAAGATGCTTAACCCATCCCGCGCGTAAGGGAGATCGCTGAGTATGTCGTCCACGTGGCAGGAAGTGCTCAAGGAACGCTCGATCCACTCGCTCGACCAGCTGGCCGAGCGTTTCGGGCGCGAGAACTTCCCCGAGCTGGAGCGGCTGCGGCAGGCCGCGGAGAACTTCGAGTTCCGGATCTCTCCGGCGATGCTCGACCTGATCAAGGAGCCGAACGACCCGATCTGGCGGCAGTACATCCCGTCAGTGCAGGAGCTCGAGATCAAGGACGGGATCGTCGATTCGCTGAACGAGGACGCCGACAGCCCGGTGCCGAACATCACGCACCGCTATCCCGACCGCGCGCTCTTCCTGGTCTCCCCGGTCTGCGCCACCTACTGCCGCTTCTGCACCCGGCGGCGGAAAGTGGGCGATCCCGAGAAGATCCCGATGAGCCAGTTCGAGTCGGCGTTCCAGTACCTCGAACAGCACACCGAGATCCGCGACGTCATCATGTCGGGGGGCGATCCGCTCCTGCTCAATGACCGCCGGCTCGAAGTGATCCTGACCCGGCTGCGGAGCATCAAGCACATCCAGATCATCCGGATCGGGAGCCGGATCCCGTGCCACCTGCCGGACCGGATCACTCCCGAGCTCTGCGAGATGCTGCACAAGTTCCACCCGCTCTACATCAACACCCACTTCAACCACCCCGATGAACTCACGCCGGCGGCGGTGAAGGGGCTCGGAATGCTGGCCGACGCCGGGATTCCCCTCGGCTGCCAGACCGTGCTCTTGAAGGGGGTCAACGACGACCCCGCGGTGATGATGGAGCTGATGCACCGGCTGATGCTGGCGCGGGTGCGGCCCTACTACATCTACATGGCCGACCAGGTGGCGGGGGCGGAGCACTTCCGGACCACCGTCCAGACCGGCCTCAACATCATCAAGGCGTTGCGGGGATGGACCAGCGGGCTCGCGGTGCCGCACTTCGTGATCGACGCCCCCGGCGGCGGCGGGAAGATCCCGCTCCTCCCGGAGTACGTGGAGAGCATCAACGAGGACGAGGTGGTGATGCGGAATTACCGCGGCGACCGGTACACCTACCGGCAGCCGGAGCCGGACGAGAAGGTGACCCCGATCCACGACCCGGAGTACCTCTTCCAGCCGGCGATGGAACTGAAGAAGGCGCGCAAGCTCTCGCCCAAGGTGAAGGTGGCGGCGAAGCGGAAGAGCGCGTAGGGGCGGAGAAGCGAGAAGGGAGAAAGGGGGCTCCGGTGAAGACCGGGGCCCCTCTTTCATTGGTGGCATCGCGACCGGATGAGAACAACGGACACTAC
>JBIOIC010000319.1:0-2036 GCA_044449625.1 Gemmatimonadales bacterium
GGCCAACCGCCTGGAACCAGATCCGCGCGGCGGAGAACGCGGGAGTGGCGGGGATCGGCGTCTGGCGCCTGGGCGCGGAGGATCCCTCGCTCTGGAGCGTGCTCAACCGCGGCGGGCTCACACCGTCGGCGCTCGCGCTCGACTCGATGTTCATCGACTACGACGTCAACTTCATCGGGACCGGTGAGATCCTGCGGATGGTCTCGGAGCCGACGCCGGGCCGCCGCCGCATCACCGTCGATCACCGTACCGGAGCGATCGTCGACGAACAGGTCGACAGCATCCCGTCCACCTACGTGATCCGCCGCTACGGGCGGAAGAAGAACGCCGTCGCGCTGACTTTCGACGACGGCCCCGATCCGGTCTACACCCCGATGATCCTTGACACCCTGCGCTCCCGCGGGGTCCACGCCACCTTCTTCGTCATCGGCGAGAACGCCGAGTTGCACCCGAACCTCGTCCGCCGCGAATTCCGCGAGGGCGACGAGATCGGGAGCCACACCTTCACTCACCCCAATCTCGCCCTGGTCGGCAAGCAGACCACCCGCTTCGAGCTGAACGCCACCGAGCGCCTTCTTGAGGCAATCCTCAACCGCCGGACCGCGCTCTGGCGTCCGCCCTACTTCGGGGACGCCGAACCGACTACCGCCGACGAACTCGTACCGGTCGCGATCGCGCAGGAACTCGGCTACATCACCGTCGGGCTGCACATCGACCCGAGCGACTGGGCCACTCCCGGCACCGACTCGATCATGGCGCGGACCCTCGCCCAGCTCGATCGGGGGAACATCATCCTGCTCCACGACGGCGGCGGCGAACGGGACCAGACCGTCGCGGTCCTCGGCCCCCTCATCGATTCGATCCGGGCGCGGGGCTATCAGATCACCACCGTCACCGCCCTCGCCGGCGTGTCGACCGCGGACGCGATGGCGCCGCTCCCGCCCCGCTCCGCCTTCGCCCGCTTCGTCACCCTGACCTCGTACTCGATGATCGGCTGGATCGAACTCGCCCTGCACGCGGTCTTCCTGATCGCGATGGTCCTCGGCGCCGCCCGGCTCCTCGTCATCCTCCTTCTCGCCGCCCGGCAGCGGTACTCCCGGCGTCACGGCCGGCGGCAGCCGGTCCTCGATTTCCGGCCAACCGTCACCGTCGTGGTCCCGGCGTACAACGAGGAGCGGGTCGTCTGCGCCACCGTCGAATCACTCCTGGCGCAGGATTACCCGGGGCTGGAGATCGTGGTGGTCGATGACGGCTCCCCCGACCAGACCAGTGCCGTGCTCCACGCCGCCTACGACGGCCACCCGCGGGTCAAGCTCTTCCGGCGCTCCAACGGCGGCAAGGCGAGTGCGCTCAACTACGGGGTCTCCCAGTCAACCGGCGAGATCATCGTCGCCCTCGACGCCGATACCCTCTTCCCCCCGGGGACCATCGCCGAGCTCGTGGCGCCGCTCGCCGATCCGGGGGTCGGCGCGGTCGCCGGCAACGCGAAGGTCGGCAACCGGATCAACCTGGTCACCCGCTGGCAGGCGATCGAGTACATCACCAGCCAGAACATCGACCGGCGGGCCTTCTCGCTGCTCAACTGCATCACCGTGGTCCCCGGCGCCGTCGGCGCCTGGCGGAAGGAACTGATCGTGGCGGCGGGGGGCTTCAGCGGCCAGACCCTGGCCGAAGATCAGGACCTGACGATGGGAATCCTGAAGCAGGGTTATCACGTGGCCTACGCCGACAAGGCGATCGGCTACACCGAGGCCCCCGACACCATCACCCTCCTCTTCCGTCAGCGCTTCCGCTGGAGCTACGGCACCCTGCAATGCGCCTGGAAGCATCGCGACGCCCTCTTCCGGCAGAAATACGGGCTCTTCGGCTTCGTCGGGCTGCCCAACGTCTGGATATTCCAGCTCCTCTTCCCGTTCCTGTCGCCGATCGCCGACCTGCTCTTCCTCTGGTCGCTGGTGACGGTCTACATGATGGAAGTGATGCACGGCCACGAGTTCGCCATGCAGACCCTGCAGCAGGTGGTGTTCTTCTACACC
>JBIOIC010000320.1:0-2035 GCA_044449625.1 Gemmatimonadales bacterium
GTGCAGGTTAGCATCCGGTGGGGGTCGCCGCAGGCGACCCCCACCGGATGCTAACCTGCACCCAGCATCGCCCGCGTCGCGAAGAACACTGCCGCCCCGCCGAAGAAAGCGAGCGGCATCGTCCACCCCCGCCGGGCCTGGAAAGCGGGCACCAGGTTTGACGCGGCGACATAAAGCGTCACCCCGCCGGCGAGCGCGAGTCCGTGGCGGGCCAATGGCGCCACCCACTGCGTCGCCAGAACGCCGAGCACCGTGGCGACACCGAGCGCCGCCGCCGAAGCGAGGGCGCGGCCTCGCCCCTGCCCGCCGGCGAGCATCACGCTCGCCATCGTGAGTCCCTCGGGGAACTTGTGGATGAAGACCGCGAGGAAGAGCAGGATGCCGAGCTGCGACGAGACCCCGAATCCGCTGGCGATGGCCACGCCGTCGAAAAAAGTGTGCAGCAGGAGACCGAGCAGCGCGCTCACTCCGGTGACCACGTTGATCGTGTGGGTCTCCTCGCCGAAATGGAAGTGCGGCGTCAGCACGTGCTGGGCCAGGTGCACCGCCAGATAGCCGGCGAGGACATAGAGCGCGGCGCCACGGGGATCGAGCGCGAACGCCTCCGGAATAACGTCGGCGAGGGTGACGGCGAGCATGAAGCCGGCGCCCAGCGCAATGAACGCCTCCAGCAGCCGGACGCTTCCCGGACGGTGGCGGATCAGGACCGCGCCACCGACGACGTTCCCGAGTCCGGCGACGACCGCCCACAGCAGCGCGGTCATCGGAGCTCCCGGGCGCGCTGGAGCAGCGACTCACGGGTATTCCGCGCCGGATCGTCCAGGACGTAGTCGAGCAGGGTCACGAGCGCGGCACCGAGAGTCCGGCCCGCGGGGACGCCCGCCTGGAGCAGATCGTCCCCGCTCACGACGAGGTCGCCCCGGGAGATCGGATCGCGCCGCGCGATAATTGTGGCCATGGTCGCCGCCCAAGCCGCGTCATTCCCGGTCCGCAACCGTACCAGCAGCGCCAGGTCTTCGGCCACAGCCGGTGTCACCGCGGAGAGCCAGCGACGCACCGAGCGCTCGTCCCCACCCGCCGGTGCTGCCAGTCCCCGCGCCATCGCCGCCGCGCGGTCGACCTCGGTGCCCGACGCCTTCAACCGCCGGAGAACCGCCGCGGGGTCTCGCGTCAGGAACGCCGTGAGGAGCACCGGATCACGCGGGAAGGCCTCCGACGAAGGCAGAGCCCGAGGCACCGCCGCCAGAAGCTCCGGCATCCAGGGAGAGCCGCGGACCACCTCGCCCCAGAGCGCCACCAATCGCCCCAGCGACCGGGTGGTCCGCAGGCTCTTGAACCATTCATCCCGCACCCGCTCGGCTGAAAGCCCCGCCAGACCGGATGATTCCGCGAGCATCGCCGCCCAGGTGGCCGCTTCGATCTCGAACCCAAGGCGCGAGGCAAAGCGTACGCCGCGAAGGATTCGGAGGTAGTCCTCCCGAAAGCGTTCCCCGGGGCTTCCGACCGCGCGGATCAGTTTCGCGTCGAGATCGGCAAAGCCCTTGAATGGATCCCGCCATTCGTTCCGGATCGGATGGAAGGCGATGGCGTTGATGGTGAAGTCGCGCCGGGCGAGGTCCTCCTCCAGCGTGGCGCCGAAGGCCACCACCGCCCGCCGGCCATCGGTGGAGACGTCACGACGGAAGGTGGTCACCTCGTGCAATACCCGATCTCGATCGAGCACGCCGACCGTTCCGAAGGCGACGCCGACATCCACCGTATGGCGGAAGAGGGTGCGGACCTCGTCGGGCGTGGCCCGGGTGGCCAGATCGAAATCGGTGTTCGGGTCGCCGAGGAGGTGATCGCGGACCGCACCCCCGACGCACCAGGTCTCGAAACCGGCGGCTTCGAGCTGACGCACGATGTCGAGGACCGTCTCGGGGATCGGAATGGGGGGGCGGGTCATGATCGCCCTGTACTCGATGGTTCTTCCCATACGCTCATCCTCACCCCCCCCCTCTCCACGTTCGTGGAGAAGGGGAGATATCTGGAAGGA
>JBIOIC010000321.1:0-2022 GCA_044449625.1 Gemmatimonadales bacterium
GACTGGAACAGCTGATCGCGCCGCTCAAGCCCCTCCCCGGAACAGATCAGGGGGGCTCCCTCACGATCGAGGGCGGGACGGTGCTGCGGTACCACGTGGCACCGGTCAACGATGCCGGTCCCGACATCGCGGCGGTGCTGGTTGCGGCTCCGCCCGAAGCAGTGGCCTACGGACCGGGTGATCTCCTCCGTTCCCTGCTGGTCGTCGCGCCGATCGTCCTGCTGCTGGCGGTCCTGCTCGGCTGGTGGCTCGCTGGCCGCGCCTTCGCGCCGCTCGGGCCGATGCTGGACGAGATCCAGGCCGTTACCGACGGCCGCAGCCTGCACCGCCGAGTGGCGGTGCCCCCGACCGGTGATGAACTCGCTCGGCTCGCCACCAAGGTGAACGAGATGCTGGGCCGATTGGAGACGAGCTTCAGCTCCCTGCGCCGCTTCACCGCCGATGCCAGCCACGAACTCAAAACCCCGCTCCAGGTCCTCCGCGCCGGAGTGGAGCGTGCGCTCACCCATCAGGGCACTCCACCCGAGAGCCTCGAGGCGCTGGATGAGTCGCTCAATCAGGTGAATGCGATGAGCGAGCTGGTCGACAGCCTGCTCACTCTGGCCCGGGCCGATGAGGGCGCCGTGACGCTCGCCGTCGAACCCTGTGATCTCCGCGCCGTCGTTGCCGAAGTGGGGGAGACCGCCGGGATCCTCGGCGATCAGGCGGGGCTCCGGGTTGTCACCCGGCTGCCCAGCTCCCCGGTCGTGGTGGCGGTCGATCAGCCCCGCATCCGTCAGATGCTGATGAACCTCGCAACCAATGCCCTCAAGTACACGCCCAAGGGAGGCCAGGTCGACTTCGAACTCTCCGAGGCGGGCCGCCACGTCACCTTCGTGGTGCGCGACAACGGCATCGGCATCGCGCCGGGGGATCTGGCCCACATCTTTGACCGCTTCTGGCGCGCCGACGGCGCCCGCTCCCGCACCGGTGAACGGGCCGGCGCCGGGCTCGGCCTCGCGATCACCAAGTGGATCGCCGAGGCGCACGGTGGGAGCATCGCCGTCCAGAGCCGGCCGGGGCGGGGGACCGTCTTCACGGTGACGCTCCCGAAGGACGGGATTCGCCTGTCGGAAATGCCGGAACCGGCGCCACTCGACGCGTAAGGGCATTGTCACCGATCTCTCATCTTCCCGCCCGGCCAGCGTAAGAGGCGGCTGGTAGACTGGACCATCGTCCTCCGGGAGGAATCGATGGTCTCACGCGGTGGAATGGTCTCGGTGGTGGTGCATCTGGCGGTGGTCGCGCTGCTGGTGCGGGTGGGACGCGCGGCGGTGGTGACCCCCGGTCCGAAGGTTCCGATACGGATGGAGCAGTGGCCGCTCGCGCCGCTCCCGCGGCCCACGGTCCCGGGCGGGGCGGGGGGCTTGGTGCCGGTCGCCCCGATCCCGACGGTTCCGGATCTTCCTCGACCGATTCTGATTGATCTCGGTGCGCCGCGAGCGCCGACGGATCCTCGACGGACCGTACCGATCGGTGAGCCCGGTCCGGCGGTTCCCACGACCGTCGGTGAGTCGGTCGAACCACCGGTACTGATCGGGGCCCCCGCACTTCGTTTCCCCGAAGCGTTGCGGGTGGCGCGACTCAGTGGTCGGGTCACGGTCGAGTTCATCGTGGATACCGCCGGGCGGGTGGAGCCGGGTTCCGTCGAATTGATCGAAACGACTGAACCAGCGTTTGGCCCGTCGGCCTTGGCCGCCGTGGCTGAGGAGCGTTTCCGTCCGGGACGCCAGTTGGGGAAGGCAGTGCGAACTCGTGTGCGGCAAGTGGTCGCGTTCGACGTCCATTGACAGGCCCGATCCGGGTCGCCCATCCGAGAGTTCGAGGTCTGAGGCTCATCTGGTTGTTATGGTCCTGTAATCTTTGACGTAGGGACCCGCAACGCGGTGGGGCTACGCTTCAGGGGCAGGGTACCTCACCAGCGGTCGGAGGATTGGTGTTCGACAACCTGATCGAATCCAAGCGCAAGCGGCAGCAGTCGCC
>JBIOIC010000322.1:0-1983 GCA_044449625.1 Gemmatimonadales bacterium
GGGGGGGTGGCGGATGCTGATCGCGGCCGCCTTCATCGTTGGGGCGGGGGCGGCGTTGCTCCATCGCCAACAGGCGATTCCCCTCGCCGTGATCCGCGCCGAGATTCCGGCTCGGCTCTCGCCGTACGGCAGCGCGCCCGGGTCGCGGGCCTTGCCGGTGGGGACGGCGGTACGCCCCGAGCGCCACCGCGGCGGCTGGACCCTGATCCGCGCCGCCACCGGTGAAGAGGGCTGGGTGCCGGACGGAGCGCTGGCGGGAGTGGTAGACTTCTAAGAAGCTAAGAGCTGAGAGCTAAGAGTCGACCGCTCAAGGCTCGGCACGTTGGCTCCAAGCTCTCGACTCTAAGCTCTCAGCTCTAGGCTCCTATGCCCCGCCGCATCTCCATCCTGCCGAGCATCGTTGCCGACCAGATCGCCGCGGGCGAAGTGGTCGAGCGCCCGGCGTCGGTGGTAAAGGAGCTGGTGGAGAACGCCATCGACGCCGGCGCTCGGCACGTCCGGGTCGAGCTGGAGAGTGGCGGGAAGACTCTCGTCCGGGTGAGCGACGATGGCTCGGGGATGGGGCGGGAAGATGCGCTCCTGGCCCTCGATCGCCACGCGACCAGCAAGATCAAGAGCGCGGCGGATCTCACCGGTGTCGTGTCGTTCGGCTTCCGGGGGGAGGCGCTCCCGGCGATCGCCTCGGTCTCCCGGCTGGCGCTCACCACCGCCGAGGTGGATGGGGCCGGGACCGAGGTGGGTGTGACCGGCGGGCGGATCGATCAGGTGACCGATGCCGCGCGGCAGCGGGGGACCAGCATCAGCGTCCGCGCCCTCTTCTTCAATACGCCGGCGCGCCGGAAGTTCCTGCGCTCGGTCTCCAGTGAATCACGCGTCGCCTTCGATGCCGTGACCGTGCTGGCGCTGGCGCATCCGGAGGTCGGCTTCGAGCTGATCGCCGATGAACGGAGCCGCCTGGTGCTCCCGCCGGGCCAGCCGCTCGGTGATCGCCTCGCGTCCGTGTGGGGCCCCGATCTGGCCGGCACCCTCGTCCCGGTGTCCTACGCGTCCGGGTCGGTCAGGGTCGAGGGATTCATCCAGCGTCCCGGCGATGCGCGGCCGACCGGCCGGCGCACGCAGCTTCTCGTCAACGGCCGTCCCTTCCGCGACAACTTCCTGCTCCGCGCGGCGGAAGCGGGGTACCGCTCGGCGATCCATCCCGGCGACCGGCCCTCGCTCTTCCTCCACCTGACCGTGCCGATCGGCGAGGTCGACGTCAATGTCCACCCCGCCAAGCTTGAGGTGCGGTTCCTCAATCGGATCGCGGTCGAACGCGTGGTGGAAGAGGGGGTGCGCGACGCACTGGGCGGATTGAGCGCCGCCGCTCCGATCGGAGAGTGGCGCCCGCTCCCCGTCGCCGCCACCGCACCGCGCCTTTCGGGCAGTGGAGAAGTGTGGGCCGATACGCAGGACTTTTTGACACCCCCAGCCGCGCCCGCTCCTGATCCCGCCAGTCTCTTCGCCGGCGCGGAGTCGGTCGAGCGGGCGGAGCCGTTCGCGGGCGCGCTCTTTCAGCTCTTCGACAGTTACATCGCCTACCAGACCGCTGGTGCACTCGTCATCGTCGATCAGCACGCGGCCCACGAGCGGGTGCTCTACGAGCAGGTGATGACCCAGCTCACGGAGGGGGGCCTCCCGGCGCAGCGGCTCCTCTTGCCGTTCACCACCGAGCTGACCGACGAAGAGCTCGACGTGGTGGAATCGCACCGGGAGGTGCTGGCCCGGATCGGCTTCGAGGTGGAGCCGTTCGGCGGACGGACGGTGGCGGTGCACGGTGTGCCCTCACCGCACCCGCGCTTCGACGCCGGCGCCTGCTTCCGGGAGCTGGTGGCCGATCTCGCGCGCGGGCGTTTCGGCGGCTGGGCCAACGAACTGGAACGGTTCGGGGCGACCTACGCCTGCCGCGCCGCCGTGAAGGCGGGGCAGGCGCTGGGGGAGCGCGAA
>JBIOIC010000323.1:0-1966 GCA_044449625.1 Gemmatimonadales bacterium
ACTTGATGGCCGCCGGCAGCGTGTCGGCGTCGGGCTGCTGCGCCGGCGCCAAGCTCCCCGAAGCGAAGTAGGGCCGGCCCCCGCCCTTCCCTCCCAGGCGCTCGACCAGCTGTTTCGCCTGCCGGCCGGTCTGCACCAGATCGTCGGTCAGGGCGACATGCACCCCTCCCTTGTCGGTCGATCCGAGCAGGACCAGAACTGATCTCGACTTCCCCGAGCGGAAGCTGTCGGCCACGGCGGCGATCTCATTGCGGTCTTCCGCCGAGGTCCGGGCGATGGTCACGTCGATATCGCCGATCCGGATGGCATCACCTTGGGCGGCACTTCCCCCCGACTTGAGCAGTTCGCCGACTCGCGCCTCGAGCCGTCCCCGCTCGGCCACCAACTGCTCGATCTTGTGGACCAGATGCTCCGGCTGCGCCTTGACCGCGTGGGCCGCTTCGTCCAGGGTCCCGCGCAGCGCTTCCAGCGCGGCATACGCTTCCGGCCCGGTCACCGCCTCGATGCGCCGCACACCCGCGGCCACGCCCCCCTGCCCCGCAAATCGGAAGAGGCCGAGCTGGCCGGTGGTCCGCACGTGGGTCCCGCCGCAAAGTTCGATCGAATAGTCGTCAATGAAGACGACCCGCACCCGGTCGCCGTACTTGTCCTGGAAAAACGCCATCGCACCGAGGGCGAGTGCCTCCTTCGTGGCCATCTCGCGGGTGGTGACGGGACGGTTCTCCCAGATCTGCTCGTTCACTTCACGTTCGATCTCCGAGAGCACCGCCGGTTCGATGGGACCGTGGTGGGAAAAGTCGAAACGCAGCCGCCCCGGTTCGACCAGTGAACCCTGCTGGCGGACATGCTCGCCGAGATGCCGGCGGAGCGCCGCGTGCACCAGGTGGGTCGCACTGTGATTCCGTTCGATGTTGCGCCGCCGGGGCCCATCGACCTGGGCCGCGACCGCCGTGGGCTCGAACTCCCCGTCGAACGCCGCGGAGACGAGCGTTCCCTCGGCGCCCTTCCGCACCCCGTCCGCCGCGAGCGTCCACCCCTGGCCGCGCACCAGACCGGTATCGCTCACCTGCCCGCCCGATTCCACGTAGAACGGATTGTCCCGCAGCAGCAGTTCCACCCGCCCATCGGCCTGACGGAAGCCGAGGATCTCCGTGTCGGCGCCGATCGTGTCGTAGCCGATGAAGGATTGCTTCCCGTCTTTCACCTTTTGCCACGCGCCATCCGGCCCGGTATGCACCGCCGGCGCGTTGACACTCATCTGGCTGGCGCGGACCGCGCGCGATCGGCGGCGTTGGCCATCGAGCGCCTTCTCGAACCCGGCAAGGTCCACCGCGGCGCCACGCTCCGCGGCGATCAGTTCCGTGAGGTCGATGGGAAAGCCGAAGGTGTCGTAGAGCTTGAACGCCTCCTCGCCCGAAATGAGCGTGGTCCCGTCCGCGAGGAGTTCCTCCATCCGGCCGAGGCCCCCCTCGATCGTCTCAAGGAAGCGCTCCTCCTCCTGCCGCGTCACATCGGCGACGTACGCCGCCTTGGCGACGAGCTCCGGATAGGTGCGCCCCATCTCCTGCACCACCAGTGCTGTGAGCGGCGCCAGCGTCGCCTCTCGGCGGCCAAGCAACCAGGCGTACCGCACCGCGCGGCGCAGGATTCGCCGAAGGACATAGCCCCGTCCTTCGTTGCTCGGGTAGCAGCCGTCGGTGAGCAGGAAGGTGGTGGCGCGGGCGTGATCCGCGAGGACGCGAAATGGCGCGCCCGCCGGGCCTCGATCGTACGGTTTCCCGACCAGCTGCTCCACCTTGTGCAGGAGCGGCAGGAAAAGATCGGTGTGGAAGTTGGAGTCTTCGCCCTGCATCACCGCCGCGATCCGCTCCAGCCCCGCGCCGGTATCCACCGACGGCTTGGGCAGCGCAGTCCGGGTGCCGTCCGCTGCCCGGTCAAACTGCATGAAGACGAGGTTCCAGATTTC
>JBIOIC010000324.1:0-1958 GCA_044449625.1 Gemmatimonadales bacterium
AGCCCGCTCTCATCGTGGCGTTCTCCGTGCAGGATAATCTCGGCCCCGGCATCGGCGCGTTCCCGAAGCCAGCGCACAAAGGCGGGATGCCGCTCCAGGGGCCATTGTCCGTGCCAATCGGGGACCACCAGGAGTGCGGGGGCGACACCGATCGCGGTGCACATTGCCTCGAGCGCCTCGACCTCCGCCTGGAAGGCGGGGGTCACGTCGTGGATCGAGATGAGGAGCGTCATCGGGCGAGCACGCGTCGATAGGCGGCAAAGATCGCATCGAGCTCGATGGGCCAGGCGTGATTCGCCTCGGCGTAGCGCCGGCCGGCGCGGCCGAGGGGGGGCAGATCGCCGTGCAGGAGAGCTATCCCCTGCTCGGCCGCCGCCGCGACATCTCCCGGGGGAAACAGCGCGCCGGCTCCGGCCGCGGCGACTTTTTCCGCCACCCCTCCCTGCCCGACCGACAAGACCGGCACTCCGGTCGCCATTGCCTCCAGCGCCGCGAGGCCGAAGGTCTCGATCGGGCAGGGCGCAACATAGAGATCGGCGGCCGCGAGCAGATCGGCGAGAAGCTCGCGATCGGTCTCGAACGACCGCCAGATGATCCGGCGGCCGCGGGCGAGCTTCCGATAATATCCTTCCGACGGCCCCGTGCCGACGATCACCAGGGTCGCACCGGTCCGTCGTTCGACCTCCGCCCACGCTTCGATCACCACCTCGAGTTCCTTCTCCCGCGCCAAGCGCCCGATGTGGATCGCGAGCGGACCGTCGGGCCACCCCTCGCGGCGGCGTGTCTCCGCGGCGCTCTCGCGGCGGCGGGGGGAGAAGAGTTCGAGATCCACGCCGAGGGGGACCCGTATCACCCGTTCGACGCCGTGCGTTTCGAGATCGTGGGCGGTGAACTCTGACGCGGCGAAGACCGCCTGGAAGATCCGGCTCACCTTTCGAACGTAGCGCCAGCTCAGGCCAGCCAGGCCGCGGCGTGCGGCGGAGACCCCGGCATGAGGCGCGATGATCCGCGGCACATTCCCGTGATAGAACCAGACCATCGGCGCCGCGAGCCGCCGGTTGGCCCGGCGGGTGAGCCACGGCACCACGAAGGGGCTGCCGACCTCGATCAGGTCGGGGCGCTCGTGATCGAGGATCCGGTGGAACCGGCCGGGAGCGAGCAGGAGGCGGTATGGTTTCTGGAACGGGATTCCCGGGCTCCGGAGCCAATAGCACCGGGTGCCACCGGCCTCGGTCACGGCGTCATTAACGCCTGGAAGGACCATCACCTGACGCAGATCGGGCCGAGCGGAGATGTAGCGCGCTTTCTCAAGCAGGTAGGTCCGGACTCCGCCGCTGGTGTCGGCGAAGTTCTTGGTGATGTCGAGCACACTGAGTGCGGCGGCTGGACGCAGGCTCGGCGGGAGCTTCCCCCGCGCGAGATCGATCGCGGCGGAGGGACCGGACGGGACGAGCCGGCGGACGATCGCGCCGGCCGAATCAATCGGAGCAGTCACCAAGCGGGTAGACCGTGCCGCAGTTGGGGCACGGGTTCTTGCATCCCCACACCCGGGACACGACCGGAAAGCCGCACCGGTTGCAGGTGGGTGGGTCGGACGGGCGGACGGGCGATTGGGCGGATGGTTCGATGGTCGGACCGGTGGGTGACTGCAGCGCCGCGGGCGGCACACCGGGGCGTCGCGACTCACCCGCCATGGCGCACCACGCCAAGATATGGATTGGTCTCCCGCTCGACGCCGATGGTGGTCGGCCGGCCGTGGCCGGGGAAGACCGTCGTGGTGTCGGGGAGCGCCAGCAGCACCCTCTGGATGCTGTCGATCAGGGTGTGATGATCGGCGCCGGGCAGGTCGGTCCGGCCGATGGTGCCGCTGAAGAGCACATCGCCTCCGAAGACCGCATCGGCGCCGATGAAGCAGACGTGGCCGGGGGAGTGCCCCGGCACGTGACGGACGGTGAACG
>JBIOIC010000325.1:0-1925 GCA_044449625.1 Gemmatimonadales bacterium
GATGTTCGAGCGCCGTGATCAGATCCCACGCTCCGTGCAGGAGCAGCCCATCGACCTCCGCGCCCGGGCCGTCGTCGTGCGGGCCCTCCCAGCGGGTCCCCTCCGGAACGATCCATCCCACCGTGGCGCCGTCGTGGACCAGCCGCCGGGTATCGTCCCCCAGTTCCGGCGGAGTCCCCGCGGGGGCAAACCAGCTCGCCACGATGATCGCGGGGCCGGTGACGGTGGTCTCCGTCTGCACGGCGGGTTCGTCGAACTCGTGGAACCCCTCGACTTGGGGACCGAGGATTGCGGTGGTCGGAAGATCGAGCGCCCCCTCCCACCGCTCCCGGATCCGCCAGGCACCAGCGCGCAGCTCGCAGACCGGGCGGACCCCGGCGAAGGGGAACCAGGCGGTGGCGGGAGCGGCGGGCTCGAGGAGATAGAGAGGGGGCATCACTTCACATCCACCACGCTCTTCGGCAATGCATCCAGCGTCTGCTTCAACTCGGCGGCCCGGGCGCGCGGGAGCACGAGGATCCGTCCGTTGGCATGTACGATGACGAGATCCTTGACCCCGTGCGCCACGATAGGATCACCTTCGCTCCAGACGACGCACCCCTCGGCAGCATCGAGATGGACGGGGCCGTGCACCACGTTGCCACCGGGGCCGGTACCGCGGACCCGGGGCAGGGCATCCCAGGTGCCGACATCATCCCAGGGGAATGCACCCGGGACCACCGCCACCCGATGGCTCCGTTCCAGCACGCCGACATCGATCGACACCGGCGTCACCCCGGCGAAGAAGCCGATGACGTCATCCCGATCCAGGAGTGGCAGGAACGGAGCGAGCTCCGGTGTGTGGACCTCGAGTTCGGTACGGAGCCGCCGCGCGGTCCAGGCAAAGAGCCCGCTGTTCCAGAGCGCCCGTTCGGCGATGAGCCGCTCCGCGGTCGCGGCGTCAGGCTTCTCGGTGAAGCGGGCCACCCGTCGCGCGGTGCCGTCCAGCGCGTCACCCAGGACGATATAGCCGTAGCCGGTTTCGGGGCGGGAAGGGACGATGCCGACGGTGACCAGTGCGTCGTGCCGGACGGCGGTGTCGAGTGCGATCGCGGCATCTCGCCGGAATCCCGCGGCATCGGCAATAGCCCAATCGGCGTGGATCGAGAGGACCACCGCGTCTGGGTCTCGGCGACCCGCTTCGAGCGTGGCCCAGGCCAGCGCCGGGCCGGTCGACGCGGCCCGCGGCTCGACCAGGACGTTCTCCACTTTGAGGCCGAGGGCCGTGCGGAGCGGGCCGGCGAGCGCCGATCCGGTGACGAGCAGAATGCGTTCACGCGGAACCAGGCCATCGAGGCGGTCGAGCGCCTCCAGGGCCAGCGGTCGTGCGGTCGCGAGCGGAAGGAGCTGCTTGGGTCGGTCGGGAGTGCTGAGAGGCCAGAAGCGGGTGCCGGCGCCACCGGCGAGGATGATGGCCCAGTGGTTCATGATCGCGGCGTGCTCACGCCAGCTGGCTTAAGGCCGGATGGTGCTGGCGGAGATCGAAGAGGAGTTCGCCGGCGTTGGTCCCGGCGGCGACGAGCACCAGCAGGAGGGTCTCGGGGCCGAGGCCGCAGAGGACGGCGAGCCCGCCCTTGAACTCGAGGACGCCGGTGCCGAACTCCCCGTGTTCCGTCGAGGTGCCGAGGCGTCGCGCGCTCTGCACGATGCCGGGGACGAGGGCCGCGACGGTGTCGATGTCGAAGGCGCCGCGGGCGGCGTGGTCGATCGTCAGGCCGTCGCCGCTCACCACGGCGACCGCTTCCACACCGGGGCGCTGAAGGAGCGCCCGGACCACTTCGCGCAGCCCTGCCATCGCTCATCTCCCAAGGGGTAGGTTCGTGGGCGGAACGTACGGGCCGACTGGAGTGAAGTCAAGCAATGACGGCGGGTTGACCCGCTTCGGA
>JBIOIC010000326.1:0-1920 GCA_044449625.1 Gemmatimonadales bacterium
CCCGCCTCGAAATCGAGGTCGCGCAGCTGGCGGTTCTGGGGCTGGCTGGTGGTGCTCCCGATGGTGTAGTGCCGCTCCGCGACTACGCTCCCCTTCTGCGAGGCGGCCAGTGCCTGGATCTGCAGGTCGCCGATCTGGAACCGGGCATCCACCCCGAAGCTGTTGGCGGGGATGCTGGCGGTGATGAAGCGTGAAGGGGGCGGAGTGAAGGTCACGGTGCCGAACTCGACCCGCTGGACCATCTCATCCTCGAGTCCCTGGTAGTACACCTTCACGTTGTTGTTGGCCGAGAAGTCCCGCTGGCTATCGTAGTCCATGTTTACGTGCAGCCGCTGACCGATGAGTCCCCCCGCCCGCATCGTGAGTTCGTTGTCGATCCGCGGCGAAGTAAAGGTCCCTTTGCACGCGCTCGCCGGATCGAGAAGCTCATACGGGGTGCACCGCTCGTTCTTGTCCCGCTGGGTCCGGACCTCGATCCGCGCCTGCCCATCGATGGCGAGATCGGCGTAGCGGCGATTGAGTCCGAAGATCCCGGTGCTGTCCCCCTCCTGGACGGCCAGATCGTTGCGGAACAGACTCCGCATCGCCAGCGCTCCCGCTCGGGCGGTCCGGGCGGAGTCGATCCCGGCCTGCACCACGGCCGCCCATTGCTCGTCGGGCCGGGCCGAGGCGGGATGGAGCAGGAGGATGGCGAGGCGATGAGCCTCCGGCGGCGCCACCACCATCTGGATCGGCCGGAAGCTGGCGACGAGATGCGGGCCGGTGGTATCGGCCTGGAGGGCGGGACGATAGGCCTCCGGCCGCGCCACCGCGACCCGGATCGGCCCGAAGCTGGCTATGAGATGCGGACCGGTGCTGTCCGCCTGGGCGGCGAGACGGACCGGGACCGTCAGGAGGAGGAGCGGCGCGACGAGGCGCGCCAGAGGGAGGAGGTTCGGGATACGGCCTTGTAGGGGCGGTAAGTGGGCAATATACTGAAACTTAGACACGCCATCAACCGGGAAGCCGACCGCCCTTGCGCCTGCTCGATCGCTACATTCTTCGCCAGTTGGTGGCGCCATTCCTGTTCGCCCTGTCCGGGCTCACGGGCCTGATGCTCTTGAACCAGGTGGCGAGCCGGCTCCCCAAGCTGGTGGGCAAGGGGCTGCCCTGGAGCCTGATTGGCGAGTTCTTCCTCCTCACCATCCCCTTCATCCTGGTGATGACGGTCCCGATGGCGGTCCTCCTCGCCACCTTGTACGCATTTACCCACCTGGCGGCGGACAACGAAGTGACCGCGATGCGGGCGAGCGGCATCAGCGTGCTGCAGATGCTCCGGGCCGTGATCTTCGCGGGGGTGGTCCTCTCGGCCGCCAACTTCTATCTCACCGACCAGATCCACCCCCGCAGCAACGCCCGGCTCCGGGCCCTGATCAGCGACATCGAACGGAAGAAGCCGGCCCTCGACCTCCACGAACAGACGATCAACCCCATTCCGCCGTCGGGGTATTTTCTCCGCGCCAGCCGTATCGACGCCGCCAGCGGCAGGATGCGCGACGTCTCCCTCTTCGATCTGAACGACCGGCTCATCCGCCGCGTGATCTACGCCGACAGCGGACGCCTCGCCTATGAGGCGGGGCACCCCGACCTCGAACTCCGGCTCTTTGACGGCGTCATCCACGAATACCAGAGCGACCGGCCCGAGCTCTTTCAGTCCACCAACTTCCGGGTGAACACGATCAAGGTGAAGAACGTGTCCAACTCGCTCGACCGGCGGGATGATGCCGACATAGGCCGCGGCGACCGGGAGATGGGCACCTGCGAAATGGACAGCGTGGTCCGTGCGGCGGAGCGGGATGCCGCCGCCGCCCGGGCCGAGCGGGACCGTCTGCTCGGCTCCGATCTGCGGGCGATCCTCCGGCTTCCGCCCCGGTCCTACGC
>JBIOIC010000327.1:0-1909 GCA_044449625.1 Gemmatimonadales bacterium
AGGCTCCAGCTCCCCTTCCCCGGCTCCAAGATCACCGCGTGGCCGCCGTGAAGGAACATCGCGGTCTCGAAGCTCGCGCGCGTCCGGAGACTCGGATCCATGAAGATCGCGGCGAGGACTTTCTTCTCCAGCCCGCCAGGGAATTCTCCCCTCTTGATCCGCCGGGCCAGCGCCAGGAGGGCGTCGATCTCGTCAGCGCCCCACTCTTCCATCGCCAGGAAGTCGCGCTTCATCGGAGCGCCTTCCCGAGCGCCGCAAGCAGCCGATCCGCCTCGGCCGCCGAAAAGTTGAGCGGCGGAAGAAGGCGGATGACCCGGTCGCCGGCGGTCCCGACGAGCACGTGGTCCTTCCAGAGCGCTTCCTGCACCGGCTTCGCCGGGCGATCGAGCCAGAGGCCGAGGAGGAGGCCGAGGCCGGTCACCTTGGGAACGCCGAGGGCGAGCGCACCCTGCCGGAGCCGCGCGCCGATCGCGCGGGCGTTCTCCAGGAGACCTTCGCGATCGATCACGCCGAGGGTGGCGAGCGCGGCGGCGCAGGGGACGGGGCCGCCGCCGAAGGTGCTGCCGAGATCCCCCGACTTGATCTCCGCGGCGATGCGCGACGTGGCGATAGTCACGCCGATCGGAATCCCCGAGGCGAGGCCCTTCGCGAGGGTCAGGAGATCGGGAGTGACCCCGAGCAGCTCCGCCGCGGTAAAGGCACCTGAGCGGCCGACGCCGCACTGGATCTCGTCGAAGATGAGCGCGGCGCCATGGACATCGCAGGCCTCGCGCGCGGCGCGGAGGAAGGCGGGAGAAGCGTCCCGCGCGCCCCCCATCCCCTGCACCGGTTCTACGATCACCGCCGCGGTCTCGTCGTCCACGGTCGCGTGCATCGCGGCCACATCGTCGAACGGCACTTTGATTGAGAGCGGAATCCCGGAACGCCGGGCGATCGCCTGATAGTGCTCTCCATCGGTCACCGCAAGCGTCGCCGCGGTGCGGCCATGCCACCCCCCGGTCACCGACACGACCTTCTGACGCCCGGTCCACTTCCGCGCCATATGCAGCGCGTTCTCATTTGCCTCAGCGCCGGAGTTGCAAAAGAAGACTTTGGCGAGCGCTCCCGGCATCCGGGCCGCGAGCGACTCGGCCAGCGCTTCGCGCTGCGGCAGCGGCACCGCGGTGGAATAGAAGAGGAGCTCGGCGGCCTGCGCGGCAATGGCGCGCACCACATCGGGATGGGAATGCCCGGTCGAAGCGACGGCGTGGCCACCGTAGGCGTCGAGCCACCGCGTCCCGTCTGCCTCGATGAGCCAGCTCCCTTCGCCTCGCACCGGCCGCACCGGCATCGGCGCGTACGTCGCGATCAACGCCGTCTCGCCGGTCTTGCCGTCTTGCTCCCTTGCCGCCTGTTGTGTCAGCACGGATACATCCCTCCAAAGAGCAGCCCCGCCGTCTCCGGAAAGCCGAGCGCCAGGTTCATCGCCTGTACCGCCTGTCCCCCCGCCCCCTTCACCAGATTGTCGAGCGCCACCATCACCTGGATCTCCCGGCCGTCCGGCGCCGCCGCCGCGTGGATGAGTGCGTAGTTGGTCCCGACGCAATGGGTGAGTTCGGGCGCCTGATCGAGCACCCGGACGAAGGGGCGTCCCACGTAGGCCTGGCGATAGAGATCGGCTGAGAGCCCGCCGCGCTCCGACCGCGCGTGCAGGGTGAGATAGATCCCCCGGACGAAGGGCCCGGCGTGCACCATCAGTCTCGGTTCCGGCGTCGCCCCGCCCCATTCCTGCCAGCGTTGCGCGATCTCCGCCTCGTGCCGGTGACCGAGCACGCCATAGGCAAAGACGTTGTGGGCCCGCGCGGGATGATGGGTCGTCGGCTTCGGCGTGACACCGGCGCCGCTCGATCCGGTGATGGCGAAGAGCGAG
>JBIOIC010000328.1:0-1901 GCA_044449625.1 Gemmatimonadales bacterium
GAGGTGTGCCGAATGGTCGCGGGCGCGGCGGCGGAGGCGGGGCTGGTGGTGGTGAGCGGGATGGCGCGGGGGCTCGATGCAGTGGCGCATCAGGCGGTGCTCGACGTGGGCGGCCTCACCATCGGTGTCCTCGGCAACGGGCTCGGCGTGGTCTATCCCGCCGCCAATCGCCTGCTGTACGAACGGGTGGCGCGCGAAGGGATGCTCCTCACTGAGTTTCCGCCGGGAGAACGGCCGCACGCCGGAAGCTTCCCTCGGCGCAACCGGCTCATCAGCGGGCTCTCACGCGCAGTCGTCATCGTTGAAGCGGCGGACACGTCGGGTGCGCTGGTCACCGTGGAGTGCGCGCTGGCGCAGGGGCGGGAAGTGCTGGCGGTACCGGGGCCGATCACCAGCCGAGCCTCGCGGGGGACCAATCGCCTCATCCGGGACGGGGCCACCCCCTTGCTCGAAATCGCCGACCTCTTCAATCTCTATCCTGCGGTGACCGGCGCAGGGCAGAGAGTTGGTGAGCTGCCGGTTGCCCGTCCACCGGCTGGCCGGACCGCCGCTGAGCGCGCGGTGCTCGAGGCGCTGGCGCCGGCCGGCATGCATCTCGATGAACTCGTTGGACGATTGGCCCGCCCGGTCGGAGAAGTGCTCGCCGTCCTGCTCGATCTCGAACTCGCCGGATTCGCCGAACAGCTTCCCGGCCGGATCTTCCGGCCGCTGCCCGCGCTGCCGTGAGGTCCTGATGAAGAGACGCTTCGGTCCGGCCGCCCTGACCCTGCCGCTGGTCCTCCTGCTCGGCGCTGCCGGTTCCCCGCTCCACGCCCAGGTGCTCCGCGGCCATCTCACCAACGCTGTCGGCGGTGCCGAGGGGGGTGCCATCGTGCTTGCCCTCGACTCGACCGGCACGGTACGTGGCCGGACTCTCTCCGGCACCGCCGGCGGATATACGATCATGCTCAGTCTGCCGGGGCGCTACCACCTGCGCGTGCTGCGGGTCGGCTATCCGGCGTGGGAATCGGCGGTGGTGCGCCTCGGCGAGAGCGAGCTGGCGCAAGTCGACGGCAAACTCCCATCGGTGCCGATTGTGGTCCAGGCGGTCACGGTGGCGGGGAAGAGCTGCGAGGTGCGGCCCGCCGAGGGTGACGCGGCCGCGACGTTGCTGGAGGAGGGACGCAAGGCGGTGACCTCCGCCGATGAGCTCCTGCGCGAAGGAGGCTATCGCTTCAAGGTGCGGCGTCACACCCGCCACCTGGATCGGAGCGGATCCCTGATCACCGACGATTCAACCGGAGAGATCGAGTCGTCCACCTGGCCGATCTCAAGTCTCCCGGTCTCCGAGCTGGAGCGCGGGGGTTTCGTCCAGGTGATGGATCCCGATATGGGGCCGACTTACTATGGCCCCGACGCGCAGGTGCTCTTCTCCGATTTCTTCCTCGGCAACCACTGCTTCTTCGTGAGCCGCACCAGGCCGGTCGACTCGGGCCTCGTGGCGCTGCGCTTCCAGGTGGTCCAGAGCCGAAAGCTGGCCGATCTGGAGGGCGCGCTCTGGCTCGATCCGACGAACCTGCATCTCTCCCATCTCGACTTTCAGTACACGCCGCTTCCCGATTGGGCCCCCAAGGGATCGGCCAGCGGGCGGTTGGATTTCATCCAGCTGCCGAGCAGCATCTGGATCGTGCGGCGGTGGTCGCTCCGAGTGCCCCAGCCGGAGCGGACTCAAGGGACCAACATCTATTCGCTGCACGGCTATGTCGAGCAGACCGGGGAGGTGACCGGCGTGCGGACCAAGACGGGAGAGGTGGTGTTGGGGGAGTAGGAGAGCGGGAGAAGGGAAGAAAGGAGAAGGGAGGCGGGAGAAAGGAGAAGGGAAGTAATGGAAATGAGGGAATAGGGCCGCTGACCTGGCCCCA
>JBIOIC010000329.1:0-1891 GCA_044449625.1 Gemmatimonadales bacterium
CCGGCCTCGGGCGGCGCAGGCGCCGCCCCCCAGGAGTCCCCCCCCTCCGTTTTATGGAGACGGGGTCCTGGGGTGAGGTGGGGCGAACAGCGCAGGCACGTCGATCTCGAGCGTCCGATCTGCTCCTTCCGGCCGCCAATGGAGCGTGTCGCGAACGATGATTGGCGACGTGGCCGCCGGAGTCCAGAGTTCGATGGCCCGGCCGATCGGGTCCACCACCCAGTAGTGCGGCACGTCGACGGCCAGGTAGAGCCGCCGCTTGGTGAATCGGTCTTGGCGCGCCGTGCCGGGGCTCAGCACCTCGACCACGAGGAGCGGACACCGGACCGCCTTCCAATCGGCGGCCTTTGCCTCTTCCGGGCGGACCACGAAAAAATCGGGTTGGACCAGAGAATCGGGGGCCAGCGTCAGATCGGCCGGAGACCAGAGCGGTTCGCCAAGTCCGCGGCCTTCGAGCCAGCCGGCGGTCAGGAGGAAGAGGCGGCGAAGGATGCGCTGATGGGAATACTGCGGCGCCGGTGTCACCAGATGCTCGCCGTAGACGAGCTCGTGGCGCTGTCCATCCTCGGGCAACGCCAGCAATTGTTCCACGGTCCACTGACTCGTTCCCGGCATGGACATACGCTCGCCTCGGCGGGGGTAGATGCGCAAGAGTGCATCCGGGAAGGTGAGCCGGTCGGCGGCGGAACTCGTCATCATTTCTACGCGAGACGTGACGATTCCTCGCTTTGCAAACGGTGGGAGAGATCCTGCACGTCGGTCCAGCTCTCCAGCAGTTCGGGGAGGTACTCCGACGAGGTGACGAAGGTCCAGAGGTAGGCCACGATCGAGTAGAGCTGCCCGGTGCTGAAGTTGTCGAGGCCGATGGCGACGAAGAGCACCACCAGGAAGAGTCCGAGCAGCGCGAGGCGCATCACACCAAAGGAGGCCGCCCCCCAGTTGGCGATCCGCTGCTGCGGCTTGGCCACCTCCAGGTAGTAATCGCGCACCTCGTCGGGTTCCCGGTCCTGCAGCGTATCGAATGCCGTCTCCAGCCGGTCGTGTACCTCTGTCTGGAGGACGCGCACCCGCCCGGCGTACAATCGCTGGATGAAGTAGACCGGGACCAGGATCCCGGCGCAGGCGAGCGCGATGCGAGAATCGAAGAAGGCGAGCCCGATGACGGCGCCGCCAATGGCGATCCCCTGTTCCAAGGTTTCGGGGACCCGGTACTGGAGGAAGGTGATGAAATCGCGGAAGAGCCCGGCGCGTGCCGCCGTCACCCCGATCGGCAGCCTCTGCTCTCGGCCCGTTCGCGCCAGTCCCCCCGCGATGTCGGCGTAGACCCGGAGGTAGATCCGGGGGTCCAGGGCGCGGCGGAGCGCACCGACGCCGGAGTTGATCGCGAAGGCGGAGGTCCAGAGGATCAAGGGGAGCACGATCGAGGCCCCGGGCTGCTTCTGCGCCGAGGCGATCAACGCGTCGAGCACCGGGCCGAAGAGACTGGGCTCGAGGATCCAGGCCACGTTCTCGATGATCACGAGCCCGAGGGCGAGCGCGATCAGCCACCGGTAGTTTCGGACGATCGCAAAGAGGCGCATCGGGCTCCTGGCGGTGGGCGGGACCGGCGGCGATGCTGTCCAAAGATAGTCGCGGGGCCCCCTCCTCTCGTTGGGAGACCGCGTTGACGGGGAGGGGATTGGCGCCTAGAATCCGCCCCGCGAGGACGGGTGGCCGAGTGGTTTAAGGCGCACGCCTGGAAAGTGTGTGTACGTCAAAAGCGTACCGAGGGTTCGAATCCCTCCCCGTCCGTGGTTTGCAGTACGACCATCCCCAATGTGCGGCGTTCCCGGTCGAGGGTTGGGCTGCGGCGGCGCTGCCGCCTCGCCCCCCTCCGCCGCGTTGCGGCTCC
>JBIOIC010000330.1:0-1883 GCA_044449625.1 Gemmatimonadales bacterium
GGCGGTGGAGGACCGGGCCGACGGACGCGTGATTGCCTATGCGGAGGAAAGTGCGGCGGATACGTGGATTGCGGCGCTCCACGCGCGTGAAGGCGCCGATATTGAGCTCGAGCGCTCGATGGTGGCGCCGGTCGACTGGGTGAGCCGTTGGCGCGAAGGGATCGGCGCCCGGAGCGTGGGCCGGATACTTCTTCACCCCAGCTGGATCGACGCGGTACCGGCGGCGGGGCAGGTGGCGTTGACGCTCGATCCCGAGACGGCATTTGGGAGCGGAGAGCACGGCTCCACTCGTGGCGCGCTGGCCCTGCTTGAGCGGCATCTCATTCCCGGCGCGCGCGGCCTCGATCTGGGCAGCGGCCGCGGGAGCCTCGCCATCGCGGCGGCGCTCCTCGGCGCCTCCCGCGCGCTCGGAATCGAGCTCGATTTCGAGGCGATCCCGGTGGCGGAGCAGAACGCCGCGAAGAACGGCGTCGCCGATCGGGTGGTCTTCGTCAATGGCGACGCCGGGCGGCTCGCTCCCCTCGGCGCCCCGGCCGATCTCATCTGTTCCAACATCCTCCGGACCATCAATGTGAGCCTCCTGCCCGCCATCACCGCGGCGCTCGCGCCCGGCGGCGTCGCCATCTTCGCCGGGATGGAGGAGCCGGAGGAGGCACTCTTCCGCCCGGTCCTCGCAGAGGGCGGGTTTGCCGTCATCGACGAAGCGCGGGATGACGGGTGGTGGTCGATCGCGGTGAGGCGCCTGTGATCACGCTGCTGGCGCCGGCCGGAAGCCTCACGCCGGGTGCGTCGGTCTCGCTTGAGGCGACCGAGGCGCATCACCTGCGGGTCCGCCGTGGTGAGGCGACGGAGCAACTGCGGCTGGTCGATGGCCGGGGACGGGTCGGTTACGGCCAGGTGACCCTCGGCAGTCACGGTGCGCACGTGACGCTCGAACGGGTGGAGGAGGCCCCCTTTCCGGCGCGCCTCGTGCTCGCGGTCGGGGCGGGGGAGAAGGATCGCTTCGGCTGGCTCGCCGAGAAGGCGACCGAGCTCGGCGTGACCGATCTCGTCCCCATCGAGTGTGATCGGACCGCGAGCGTCGCCTCGCGGGTGCGGGAGGGATCGATTGAGCGGATCCAGCGTCGAGCGACCGAAGCGCTCAAGCAGTGCGGTGGGACCTGGGCGCCGAAGGTGCACGCGAATACGCCGCTCGCGCGGTTCCTGGAAGAAGCTCCGACCGGGCGGCGCTGGGTGATGGATCAGGAGGGGGCCGAACTCCCGGCGCATCTCGGGGAAGAGGCCGTCACCTGCCTGATCGGTCCCGAGGGGGGGTTCACCGCGGAGGAGTTGCGGGCGTGCGAGGGGGCGGGGTTCACCAGGGTTTCGCTCGGGCGATTGCTGCTCCGTTTCGAGACCGCCGGGCTCGCCGCCGCCTCGTGGGTGAGCATAGCGCGGGGGAGGAGGATCGATGGCTGACTGCATCTTCTGCCGGATCGTCGCCGGGGAGATTCCGGCCAAGATCGCCAAACGGACGCCGGAGGCGATCGCCTTTCACGATCTGAACCCGCAGGCGCCGGTGCATCTGCTGGTCGTCCCGGTCAAACATCTCGCCGCGGTGCGGGAGGCGCGCTCGCCGGAGGATCGGATGCTGGTGGGCCGGCTCCTCGGCTTCGCGACCGAGGTGGCGACGGAGCTCGGCCTCGATCAGGGGGGGTATCGGCTGGTGACCAACACCGGTGGTGATGGGGGTCAGACCGTGGATCATCTTCATTTTCATCTGCTGGGCGGGCGGAAGATGGGGTGGCCGCCGGGGTGAGCGTCGAGCGCGGTGCTGTGTGATCGCGATACTGTAGGGGCGCACTGCGTGGGGTTCGCCTGTGTGGGGGTCGCCTGCGGCGACC
>JBIOIC010000331.1:0-1881 GCA_044449625.1 Gemmatimonadales bacterium
CCCCCTGGACCAGCCAGGCCCAGAGGGGGTTCAGCGCCGGTTCGATCAGCAGCAGCACCGACGCCTCAAAGGCCGGCAGCACCCTTACCGCTCGGCTCATCAGGAGATAGGCGATCCCGATCTGCACCACCCCGAGGAAGCCGACCGCCGCCCAGTCTCCCGCGCTGGCGTGGAGGATCGGGAGCCCGAACGGCAGGGCGACGGCACAGGCCAGGAGATTGCCGAGCGCGACGGCGCTCATTGCCGGGTCGGCGGCGTCAGGGGCGGCGGAGCGGCCGAGCCAGCGGAGCCCGATGACGACAAAGGCCCAGGCGAGACCGGCCCCGGCCGCGAGGAGATTCCCGGTGGCGGGATCGGGGGCCGAGCGGAGCGGTGTATCGGCACCAACGAAGAAGCAGCCGAGCCCCACGATCATGACGACCAAGACCATCAGATCCTCGCGCGTCACCCGCTCCTTCAAGAGCCAGGGGGCGAGGAGGAGGATGTAGATCGGCCCGGTGGACTGCAGGAAGATCGTGTTCGCGGCGGTGGTGAGCTTGTTGGCGGTGACGTAGAGGATGAGGCAGCTCGCGTACGCGATCGCGACCAGGAGCGTGCGCCAGGTCCATCCGCGCCGAGCCGCCGGCAGGAGGAGGAGGACCGCGACCGCCGCGATCCCGGAGCGGAGCCCCGCCACCTGCCAGCCGCTCAAGCTCGTCGCCTTGATGACGGCGCCGCCGGTGGAGAAGAGCGCGGCGGCGCCGATGATCTCAAGTCGCGCTCGGCCCCTCGGCTTCACGGAACGACCGCTGCTTGCAGGAGCCAGTCGCGATCGGGATCGACGATGATCCTGGTGGGAAGGCCTTTCGCGCTGTCGATCGTGAGCACCGTTTCCGGTCCCGCCACGTCCCGACGCAGGATCTTGCCATCGAGCGAAAACGCGAGTGACGGCAACCGGAAGGTGCCCCACGCCGCGGGCTGTACCTGTCGCACCGTGAGCGTGAGGCGATGGGCGGTGGAGTCGTACGACGGACGAACTTCGAGCCTGGGATAGCCCGGCTGCAGGAGCGCTTGCTCGAAATACCAGCGCAGGTCGGCGTGGGCGGCCTGCCCCATCACGTCAGCAAAGTCGCTGGAGAGCGCGGTCCGATCCCGGAAGCGGGCGTAGTAGCTCCTGATCCCGGCGAAGAAGGCGGAGTCCCCCATCAGGCGCTGGAGCGAATGCAGGACCCAGGCGCCTTTCTGATAATTATTGGTGCTGAGCAATTTCATCAGATCGTGCTCGGTCGTGTCGATGATCGGCCGCTCGGTGACGGAGGACTTGAACACGGCGTCGGCGGCTTTCGCGAGATCGGCGCGGCCGGCGGAATCGCCGTCGGCGTGTGATATCCAGAGCGCCGCGAAGTAGGTGGCGAATCCCTCCGAAAGCCAGAGGTGATGCCAGTCGGCTTCGGTCACCGCATCGCCGAACCACTGGTGGGCGGTCTCGTGCGCCACCGTCTCCTCGGTCATCTTGTGGGAGCGGTAGGCGTTCTCATCATAGAAGATGGAGGAGGCGTTCTCCATCCCGCCGTAGCGGGTGCTCGACTCGACATGCGCCAGCTTGGCGTAGGGGAAGGCGCCGATCGTCTCCTGGAAGAAGTCGACGATCTCCCCGGCGCGCCGGAAGGGACCACTCACCGCGAAGGCGGAATCGGCGGGATAGGTCCAGACGGCGATCGGAATGCAGGCGAGCGTGCAGCCGGCACTCCCCAGCCGCGTCACCGCGAACCGGGCGAGCCCGAAGACAAGGTTGTACGGCGAAACCGGCCGCGTCATCCGGTAGCGCCAGACGGTGCGTCCGTTGGCGAGCGTATCGACCCGATCGAGGACGCCGTTGGCCACGACGGCGTATCCCTTCGG
>JBIOIC010000332.1:0-1874 GCA_044449625.1 Gemmatimonadales bacterium
CGCTCTGCTCGGGAAGGTTCCGTCACTTCATCGGCATCGGTCCGCCCAATCCAACTCCATCACCCACCCCGCCATCTGCGTTCCCCTCTTCTTCTCCTCTCCTCTTCTCTTCTCCTTTCTCCCGTCTCCCTCTCGTCTCTCGCTCGTCTCCCTCTCATTACCTTTCCCCCGTGACCAACGAACCCGCGCTCTTCGCGCTCCTTCTCGCCGCCGGCGAGGCCCGCCGCTTCGGCGGGGCCAAGCTGCTGCGCCCGCATCGCGGCCGGCCTCTCGTCGCCTATGCCCTGGACACTCTCGCACAGGCCCGTTCCGACGGCCTGCTCCAGGGAGGAATCGCGGTCATTCCGGAGCGGAACACGGCGCTGCGCCAATTGGCCCGCGACCGCGGTCTCCGGGTCGTGATGAACGGCGATCCCGGACGCGGCCTCTCCCATTCCCTGCGACTCGGTCTTGCCGCGCTCGATACGATGGCCCTGATCCCGTCGCCAACGGCGGCACTCATCTTCCTCGGCGATCAGCCCCGGGTGCCTATGTCAGCGCTCACACGGGTGGTGGCGGCGTGGCGCGCCGGCGCGGGACCGGTGATCCATCCGGCCTATCCGAACGCGGCGGAGGCCCCCGGCCACCCGTTCATCCTCATGCGGGAGGCCTGGCCGCTCGCCACCGAACTCGAAGGGGACACCGGCTTCGGACCCATCCTCGCGCGCCGCCCCGAGCTCCTGACCACGGTCGCGGTCGACGGACAGAATCCCGACATCGACACCGCGGAAGATCTCGCCCGCCTGGATGAGGAGTGATGGAGCTCAAGCTGAACGGGAGCCGTACGATTGCGGCGGATGGGGACCGGGTCTGGGCCCGTCTGATGGATCCCCGCGCCCTCACGGAAGGCTCCCGCGCGATCGAATCGGTGGAGGCCCTCGGTGCCCATCACTTCGTCGTCACCGTCGCCGTCGGACTCGGCTTCTTCAAGCTGCGGGCTCCGCTCGATGTGCAGCACGTCGATCTGATCGATGGAAAGACGGGCACGATGGTGGTAGCCGGCGAGGCAATGGGCACCAGTCTTCGCGCCCGCGCCGGCTTCGTGCTCCTCCCCGAAGGGAACGGCACCCGGCTCGACTGGACCGTGGAGGGAGCCGCGGAGGGGAAACTCGCCCATCTCGCCGGCAATGCCCTCGAGGCCACGGCGCGAAAGCTTACCGAACAGTTCTGGGATGACTTTGCGGCCAAAGTCTCCCGGAGCGCCTGAGCATCACCCGATGCGCGCCCTCCGCCTCACCCCCGCCCAGCTCTGCGAGCACGCTCCCGCGGCGCTCGCCGGTGCCGTCCTCCTGGCCGCCGTGCCGATGCACACCGGCGTCATCGCCAAAGGCACCCGCCTCGATCCAGAGCAGGTAACGGCGCTCCAGGCCGGCGCACACGATGGCTCCGTCGCCGGTCCGATCGCCCTGGCCTGGCTCGATGCCGATGAATTGCACGAGGATGAAGCGGCGTGGCGGCTCGCCCGCGCGGTGGCCGGAAGCGGCGTCATCGTCGGGGTTCCGCGGGAAAGCCGGGTGGAGCTGACCGCCGAGCGCGCCGGAGTGCTGCACGTGAACGTGGAGCCGCTCTCCCGGCTCAATCGCATCGATCCGATCGCCGTCTTCACGCTCTACGACGGAACCGCGGTGCGTGCGGGGGAGGCGGTCGCGGCGGTCAAGGTGGGGCCGCACGCGGTCCCTCTGACCGTGGTGCGGAAGGGAGAGGCCTTCGCGACCGGCCACACCCGGCTGGTCCAGGTGGCGCCCTACCTCCCCCTCGAGGTGGCGGCGGTGGTGACCGATCCGCTCGACGACGACGCGTTCGCCCGATTCGACGCCGCACTGCGGGCCAAGGTC
>JBIOIC010000333.1:0-1836 GCA_044449625.1 Gemmatimonadales bacterium
CATCTTCGCGCGCTTCTCACGGCCCCGGGCCCAGGTCCGATTCTCCGAGCACGCCGTCATCGCGCCGTATCGGGGCATCACCGCCTTCGAGTTCCGCATTGTCAATGAGCGGGAGAGCCAGATGTTCGATGTCGAGGCCAAGGTCCTCCTCGCCCGGCTTGTCGATCACGGGGGAAAGCGGATCCGGAAGTTCGACGAGCTGGAGCTGGAGCGCCGCCGGGTGGTCTTCTTCCCGCTGGCGTGGACGGTGGTGCATCCCATCGACGACAAGAGCCCGCTCAAAGGCCTCACCCACGCCGACCTGGCGGCCTCCGACGCCGAGATCCTCATCCTCCTGATCGGCACCGACGAGACCTTTGCCCAGAGCGTCCACGCCCGTTCTTCCTATCGGGCCGACGAGATTATCTGGGGCGCCAAGTTCGGCGATATGTTCGATCCGCCGAGCGCCGAAGGTGTCGTGAGCATCGACATCAGCCGCCTGGATGACCTGCAGCCGCGGGTCGGTTAGGCGACTGGCCCCGGCCCGCCTCGCGGGAGTAGATTGGGGGGCGCTAAGACCCTGAACTCCAAAGGGATAGGATGTCCGACAGCTTCGATATTGGTGCCCTGCGCGATTCCGCCCTCCGACCCATCGCCGAGAAGGTTCTGGCCGGCCGCCGGTTGGATCGGTCCGAGGGCGTGGCCCTCTACGATACGACGGACCTGCTCGGCCTCGGCGCACTCGCGGCGCGGGCCAACGCCGTCAGGAACGGCGACCGGGTCTTCTTCTCCGCCAACCAGCATCTCAATCCCACCAACGTCTGCATCCTCCGGAACACCTGCACCTTCTGCTCCTTTGCCCGGATGCCGAAGGAAGAGGGCCATTACACCCGGTCCCTCGAAGAGGTCTTCCACGAAGCGGAACAGGCGCGGGGGATGCCGACCCGCGAATTCCACATCGTCGGCGGCCTGCATCCCAAACTCCGGCTGAGCTACTACACCGACATGATCCGGGGGCTGAAGGAACGGCATCCGGGCGTGCACGTGAAGGCGCTGACGGCGGTGGAGATCGCGCATCTGGCGCGGATCGAGAAGATCTCCGAGCGCGAAGTGTTGATCGCGCTGAAGGAGGCGGGGCTCACCAGCATGCCGGGAGGCGGGGCTGAGGTCTTCAGCACTGCGGTCCGCGCGACGATCGCCGAGCGGAAGCTGACCGGGGAGGAGTGGATCCGCGTCCACCGGACCGCCCACGCGCTCGGCATCCCCACGAACTGTACAATGCTGTATGGCCACGTGGAGACCGCCGCCGATCGTGTCGAGCACCTGGACATGCTGCGGCTGCTGCAGGACGAGACTGGTGGCTTCCTCACTTACATCCCGCTCGCGTATCACACCGAGAACAACGAGCTTGGAGAAACCCTCCATCGCGTCGGCACGGCCACCACCGGGTACGAGGATCTGAAGAACATCGCCGTCGCCCGGCTCTTCTTCGACAACGTGCCCCACATCAAGACCCACTGGCCGATGGTCACGCCGTTCATGTCCCAGGTGGCGTTGAGCTTCGGGTGTGACGATGTCGAGGGGACGGTGGTCTACGAGCGAGTGTATCACGAAGCTGGCGCCAAGACCCAGATGCACATGCAGTACCTCGATCTGGTGCGGTTGATCCGGGGGGCGGGGAAGCGTCCCGTCGAGCGCAGCAGCCTCTATGAAACTCTCCGCGAGTCATTCGACGAGCTGCCTCCGCCTCCCGATCCCCTCCGAAGCCCGGGCCGCGAACTCCCCGTGGTGCACGCCGCGTGAGACTCGGACGCATCCCCTACATCAATTGCTACCCGGTCTACGGCGCGGTGGACC
>JBIOIC010000334.1:0-1812 GCA_044449625.1 Gemmatimonadales bacterium
CTCCGCGGCTTCGAGGTCGTCGCGCTGCGTTACGCCAACGTATTCGGCCCGCGGCAGGATCCGGCTGGAGAGGCGGGGGTCGCGTCGATCTTCGCCGGCCGCGCGCTCCGGGGAGAGGCGCTGACCCTCTTCGGGAGCGGCCGCCAGACCCGCGACTATGTCTTCGTGGGTGATGTCGCCCGGGCCAGCCTGCGGGCGGCCGAAGCTCCGCTCCCCTCCGCGGGCGGCCACGATGCCATCGCCTTCAACGTCGGCACCGGCATTGAACGCTCGGTGCTCGATCTGGCCGCGGCGGTGGGCGTGGCGACCGGCGCGGCTCCCAGGCTGGAACAGGCCCCGGCCCGCCCCGGGGAGCTGGAGCGAAGCGCGCTCGACGCCTCGCGCGCCGAAGCGGTGCTCGGGTGGCACCCGGAGACGAAGTTCGAAGAGGGCCTCGCGGCCCTCGTCACGTGGATGCGAACGGAGGCACGGTGATCCTGCAGCTCGGCGGCGCGCTCCCGCGGTCCTCGCTCGACCTGGTCTTCCATTCGGGGACCGAGACGATCGTGGTTCTGCTGGTGACGGCGGCCTTCTCCCTCATCTCCTGGTTCATCATCGTCCAGAAGTGGTGGCAATTCCGCCGCCTGCGGCGCCAGGCCGACCGCTTCTTCGCGGAACTGGAGCGCACCACCCGCCTCCGTGATGCCTATCACGCCGTCATGAAGCTCCCCTCGTCGCCCTACCATCGGGTCTTCCGTGAGGCGATCAATTTCTTCTCGGAGCTTCGTCCCGGGGTGCTGCGCGATTCCGCCGAGGTGCCCAAGGGGTCGCTCACGGTCATCCAGCTTGATGCCCTGAAGATGGTGCTCGGCAAGGACATCGCGGCGGAGCGCGACATCATGAGCCAGCACCTTCCGTGGCTCGCGACCATCGGCTCGGTGAGTCCCCTCCTCGGACTGCTCGGCACTGTCCTCGGCGTGATGAGCGCGTTCATCGGCATCGCGGCGGGCGGCTCGGGGAATATCGCCGCGGTGGCGCCCGGCGTCGCGGAGGCTCTGGTGACCACGGTGGCCGGTCTCGCCACCGCCATCCCCGCAGTCATTGGCTACAATATCTTCGTCAATCGGGTGAATCTCTTCAGCGGCGAGATGGAAGGCTTCGCTGACGAGCTGATCGGCACCATGGCCCGAGAGGGGCTGATCTAGGATGGCCGGCGGCATCGGCGGCTCCGGCCTCCGGGGGCGGCGCGGCGCGCTGCCGCTGAACGCCGACATCAACGTGACGTCGCTGGTCGACGTCGCGTTCGTGCTGCTCATCATCTTCATGATCGCCGCGCCGATGATGCAGGGCGGGGTGGACGTGCAGCTTCCCCGGGCCCAGGCCCGGCCGCTCACGCCCAAGGAAGGATTGGTCGTCAGCGTCGATCGGAACGGGCGCATCTTCGTCGACGAGACCCAAGTCTCCTACAGCGATTTCAAGGTCACCTTCCGCGGCCTGGTCGCCACGCGTCATCCGTCGGGGGTCTACCTCCGGGCGGACCAGCGGGTGCCCTACGGGGATGTGGTGCGGGTACTCGCCGTGATCCGCGGCTCCGGGATCACCGACGTGGGGTTGATCGCGGAGGACGAGGGGGCACCCGCGCCGTGAGGTCCCCGCGGACGCCCCGCCAGCGTGGCAGCGTCGGCCTCGGCCTCACCGGTACCATCGTGGTGCATGCGGCGGCGGTGGTGCTCCTCGTGGCGATGGCGCCGCGGCGGGAGATCGCGCCGCCGGTCTATGCCGTCAATCTGGTGGCCGCGCCCGCGCCGGCCCCCGTCGCCGCGGCGACCGTCA
>JBIOIC010000335.1:0-1805 GCA_044449625.1 Gemmatimonadales bacterium
ACGGTCCCCTCTCCACGTATGTGGAGAGGGGAGAGGGGTGAGGTTACCCGCACAGCACGCTCCCGCCGTTCACGTTCAGGATCTCTCCCGTGATGTGCCGAGCGAGCGGGCTCGCGAGGAAGAGGATCGGCCCCGCGATGTCATCGGCGCTCGCGGGCCGGCGGAGCGGGATCGTGGCGTCGATCCGCGCCCGCTCCGGGCCCCGGAGCGCCGCCGCGCTCATCTCCGTGTCCACCCAGCCCGGGGCGACGCAGTTGACGGTCAGGTCGGGGGCGCACTCGATCGCCAGAGACTTGGTGAGCGCGATGACCGCCCCTTTGGTCGCGGCGTAATCGGCGTGGAACGCCTCCCCCCGCTGTCCCGCGGTGCTGGAAACCAAGACCACGGTGCCGCCGGGGCGCATCAGGCCGAGGGCCGCGCGGGTAAAGTAGAAAAGCCCGTCGAGGTTGGTGCGGATGGTGTCGTGCCAGCGGGCATCGCTCAACGCGGCGAGCGGAACGTCGTCCTTGGGCCAGACCCCATGGTTGATGACCGCCGCGTCGAGCCGTGGCATCACGCCCTTGAGCTCGGTGACGATCCGGGAAACGGCGACGGGATCGCCGTGATCTCCCCCGAAGGCCCATCCCCGCCGGCCGAGCTGCTTCACCTGAGCCACGACCGCATCCGCCTCGGCCCGCCGCGTATGATACGTGATCGCGACATCGGCCCCCGCGCGCGCGAAGAGCACCGCGGCCGCGGCCCCGATGCCGCGCGAGCCGCCGGTGATGAGGACCTGCTTGTCAGTGAGGTTGATCATTTGGGGCCAGCGGCAAAGGGTGAGGAGAAGCTGGGTGAACGGCCGCGGGAACGGTCGCGTACCGCCGCGCGCAGTGATCACGCACAAAGCGTCACCCCGGCGCACGCCGGGGTCCAGTGATTCTGGATGCCGGCGTTCGCCGGCATGACATCCGACCATCCGTCCACCCGCCTACCCGCCTACCCGCCGATCAGCTCCCGCTCCACGACCTCCACGATCAGGTGCTCGATCGCCAGATGGACCTCCTGGATCTCGCTGGTCACGTCGGAGTGAACCACGTAGGCCTCATCCACAGCCGAGCGCAGTTGTCCCCCGTCCCGGCCAAGGAGCGCCACTGTGGGAACGCCGAGACGCCGAGCCGTTTCCGCCGCGAGGAGGAGATTGGCGCTGTTGCCGCTGGTCGAGTGCAGCACCAGGAGATCCCCCGGACGGCAGAGCGCCTCGACCTGCCGGGCAAAGAGCTGGTCGAACCCGAGATCGTTGCCGACCGCCGTGAGGAGCGAGCTGTCGGTGGTCAGCGCGATCGCCCGAAGCGGACGCCGGTCCGCCTTGTAGCGCACCACGTACTCCGTGGCCACGTGCTGGGCATCGGCCGCGCTGCCCCCGTTCCCCGCAAAGTAGAGCGTTCCGCCCCCTTTGAGCGTGGCGACGAACCGCCCCGCGATCGCCTCCAGGCGCTCACCATCTTCCGCCGTCAGCTCGGCCACCTTGGCCCGGCGCCGGAACGCCTCGACGAAGTGCCGTGCCGTCATCGCCCCTCCGCGGTGGTGAGCGCCGTCGCAAATGTTTCGAGCGCGGCCGGATCGTCCTCCGACCGCTTGAGCAGGGCCAGCGTGATCAATCCATCGGCCGCGAGGAGGTCGAGGGCGATGCTCCGATCCCCCGGGTGGGCTTCGACACCGGCGAGGCCGCGTTCCGCCGCCCGCGCCAGTCCTTCGACCGACCAGTGACCAGCCACCATCTCCCGCATCCGCGCGCGCAATGCCGGCGGCGATCCGGCCGTGTGCGC
>JBIOIC010000336.1:0-1805 GCA_044449625.1 Gemmatimonadales bacterium
CCTCGCCCCCGACCACCAAGGCCCCTCCAGCCGGCCTCACCCGCGACCAGCTGCTTGAGCTCTACGGCTGGATGCGGTTGACCCGCACGCTGGAGGAGCGGCTGGTCGCGCTCTATCGCCAGACCAAGGTCGTCGGCGGGCTCTTCCGCTCCCTGGGGCAGGAGGCCGATGCGGTGGGAAGCGCCTTCGCCCTCGACCGGAGCAAGGGGGATGTGCTCTCGCCGCTCATCCGGAACCTCGGCTCAATGCTGGTCCAGGGGGCGACCCCGCTCGAGATCCTGCGGCAGTACATGGCCAAGGGAGATTCGCCGACTCGCGGGCGCGAACTCAATATCCATTTCGGCTCCCCTGATCGCGGCTTCATCGGCCAGATCTCGCATCTGGGCGACATGGTCCCGGTGATGGCGGGAGTCACCCTCTCCTTCAAGCTCAGGGGCGAACGCCGGGTGGGTCTGGTCTATATCGGTGACGGCGCCACCTCGACCGGCGCCTTTCACGAGGGGATCAACTTCGCGGCGGTCCAGCGCTGCCCCCTCGTCGTCATCATCGAGAACAACGGCTACGCCTACTCGACCCCGACCCACAAGCAGAGCGCCGCACGCCGATTAATGGACAAGGCCCCCGGCTACGGGATCTCCGGTTTCGAGGCCGACGGCAATGATGTGCTCGCGGTATACGACCTGACGAAGAAGGCCGTCGACCGGGCGCGGCAGGGCGGGGGGACCACGCTGATCGAACTCCATACCTATCGCCGGAAGGGCCACGCCGAGCACGACAATCAGTCCTACGTGCCGGCGGGGGAGATCGAGCGCTGGGAATCGACCAACGATCCGATCGACCGCTATCTCAAGGTGCTCCGGACCGACTACGGTTTCGAGGACGCGGTCCTGAGTGCGATCGATGACCGGACCCGCGCCGAGGTGGATGCGGCGACCGACGAGGCGGAGAAGTCTCCGATGCCGGAGCCGCTCGATGCGCTCCGCGGGGTCTACGCCGATCCGCCTGCCGCATCGGCACTCTGGTACCGCGAGGGGATCCGCGCCGCCGTGGATGAATCCGAGCGGGCGCAGGGGTGGGGGACTTTCAATGGCTGAAGTCACCTATCTTGAGGCGATCCGCCAGGGATTGTTCGAGGAGATGGAGCGGGATCCGAACGTCTTCTGTTTGGGCGAGGACATTGGCGCCTACGGCGGCGCCTTCAAGGTGACCGACGGCCTCCTCGGCCGCTTCGGCGAGAAGCGGGTCATTGACACGCCGATCAGCGAGGCGGCCATCGTCGGTGCCGCGGCGGGGGCAGCCCATATGGGGATGCGGCCGGTCTGCGAGATGCAGTTCATCGACTTCATCTCCGGCGGCTACGACATGCTCACCAACTATGTGGCGACGGCGCGCTACCGCGCCTTCCTCCCCTGTCCGATGGTGGTGCGGGGGCCGAGCGGCGGATATGTGCGGGGCGGACCGTTCCATTCGCAGAACCCGGAGGCCGCCTTCCTCCACACGCCGGGGTTGAAGATCGTCTACCCCGCGACCGCCGCCGACGCGAAGGGATTGCTCAAGAGCGCCATCCGCGATGACGACTGCGTCCTCTTCTTCGAGCACAAGTATCTCTATCGCCGGATCAAGGAAGAGCTCCCGGCGGGAGAGCACCTGGTGCCGATCGGGAAAGCCCGCATTGCGCGGGAGGGGACGCAGCTTTCGATCATCACCTACGCGGCGACGGTCTGGAAGGCGCTCGAAGCGGCGGAGCAGCTGGAGAAGGAGGACGGGCTCTCGGTCGAGGTACTCGACCTCCGGACCCTCTCCCC
>JBIOIC010000337.1:0-1795 GCA_044449625.1 Gemmatimonadales bacterium
ACGCGTTCGTCTGTTTCGTCGACCTCCCCGGCAACGTGCCCCACTTCGCCAAGGGGATGATGAGTCCGCTCACGGTCACGCCCAGCACGGCGACCGCCGCGGCGCCGGCCTCCGACATCAGCATCGGACTCAACGACTACGCCTTCACCCTCTCGGCCCCGCTCACCGCCGGCACCCACACCTTTTCCGTCACCAATTCGGCGAACCAGCCCCACGAGGTCGAGTTCATCCATCTGGCGCCGGGCAAGACCGCGCAGGACTTCCTGAACTGGATGCAGGCACCGAACGGCCCGCCGCCGGGGAACGCCATCGGTGGATATACCGCGGTGGCCCGGCCCGCGACCGGCAGCTTTACCCTCGAACTCACGCCCGGCGACTACCTCATCGTCTGCTTCTTGCCCGATGCCAAGGACGGCAAACCGCACGTCATGCACGGGATGATGCGGACCGATCACGTGAGCTGAACGCGTCGGCGGGCTCTGATTTGCGATGCCACGGGTCCCCCCGCACATTGGGGGGATCTGTCGTACCAGGAGAAATCCGATGAATCGCCGCTTTGCTCTGTTCCGCCTCCACGCCGAGCCGATCCGATGACCGCCGATGACCGTCTCCGTCCCCATCCGCATGAACGGCTGAGCGGGACCGCCCATCGGGTGGACTTGGTGCAGGCGGCGCGGGATCTCCGGGGCGAGCCGCATCCCGCGGTGGAGGGGCATCGGCAGATCGCCCTCGTGCGTGACGGCCCGACCCGCGTCATCCTCTTCGCCTTCGAGCCGGGTGCCTTGCTCAAGGAGCATCGCGCCCCCGGCGGGATCAGCATTCACGCGCTCACCGGCCACCTGGAGGTTACCGCCGACGGGACGACGTACGATCTCCCCGCCGGCGCCCTGCTGAGTCTGGCGGCGGGTGTGACGCACGATGTCCGGGCGCTCGAGCGGAGCGACATGCTGCTGACCGTCGTGCGCACCTGAGGTAATGGCGTGGCTCACCCCTCACCCCGCCCCTGGGTCCTGGCCGAGTCCACCTGGGCTGCGATCACCGCTACGAAGTTCGAGGTCGCGGTGCTCCCGTGGGGCGCCACCGAAGCGCACAACCGGCATCTGCCCTACGGCACCGACACGATCGAGACCGATGCGATCGCGATTGAGGCCGGCCGGGTGGCGTGGGAGGGCGGGAGCAAGGTGATTGTGCTTCCGCCGGTGCCATTCGGGGTCCATACCGGCCAACTCGACATTCCCCTCTGCCTGAACGCCGATCCGAGCACGCAGCTCACCCTGCTGCGGGATCTCGCGCGTTCGGTGGAGCGCGCCGGAATCCCCAAGCTGGTCATCATCAACGGGCACGGCGCCAACGATTTTCGCCAGATGATCCGGCAGCTCCAAGGGGAGCGACCGCTCTTCATCTGCACCCTCAACTGGTTCGCGGCGATCGATCCCAAAGGATATTTCACCGACCCGGGGGATCACGCCGGTGAAAGTGAGACCAGCGTCACGATGCATCTGGCGCCGGAGCTCGTGCGGCCGCTTTCGACCGCGGGGCCGGGGAAGGCGCGGCGCTTCAAGGTCGCCGGACTCCGCGAAGGGTGGGCCTGGGCGCCGCGGCGCTGGACGGCGGTGACCGATGACACCGGCGTGGGTGACCCGCGCGCGGCGACAGCAGCCAAGGGCGCGGCGTACTTCGGCGCGGTGACCGCCCGGATCGGAGAGTTCCTGCGAGAGCTCGCCGCCGCCGATCTCGACGCCTTCTACGAATGACCCGCCGTCTCCTTCTTCGGTTTGCCATCGCTATCATGCTC
>JBIOIC010000338.1:0-1775 GCA_044449625.1 Gemmatimonadales bacterium
CCTCCAAGCAGGGAGGGTGGGGGATCGGCCTCGCCCTCGCGCGGCGCGTGGTCGAAGACAGCCACGGCGGGACGATCGAGCTGGAGCCGACGGAGAGCGGCGCCAGCATCGTGCTGAAGCTGCCGCACCACGAGCCGGGAACCGGCGAGTGGCCGGTGGCGGGGAGAAAAGGAGAAGGGAGAAGGGAGAAGGGAGAAAGGGGTTCACCGGAGTCATCCTGAGCGGAGCGAAGGATCTCCCCGTGGTCGCAGAGAGATCCTTCGTCGCCTCCGGCTCCTCAGGATGACTCCGATGCCAGGCGGGCGCTCCCGTTCACTGTTCACCGTTGACCGTTTACGGTTTACTTTCCCGCCCGTGTCATCCCACCTGATCGATAGCTACGCCGGATTGAACCCCGCCCAACGCGAGGCGGTCGAGCACGTCAACGGCCCGCTCCTCGTCGTCGCGGGAGCGGGATCGGGAAAGACTCGGGTCCTCACCCTCCGGATCGCGCGGCTCATCGACGAGCACGGCGTCCCCCCCGAGCGGATACTCGCCGTCACCTTCACCAACAAGGCCGCCGGCGAGATGAAGAGCCGGGTCGGCAAGCTGCTGGACCGCGATCCCGCCGGTCTCTGGATCGGGACCTTCCACTCCCTCTCGGCCCGGCTCCTCCGGCGCGAGGCGGAACACCTCGGCTTTACCCGGCAGTTCACGATCTACGACGAGGACGACCGCAACGCGCTGATCGGCCGGCTCCTGGTCCAGCTGGGGCACGACAAGAAGAAGTTCACCCCCCGCGGCGTCGCCTCGATCATCTCCGGCGCCAAGAACCGGATGCAGACGCCGGAGGAGCTCAAGGGAGAGGCGGGGTTCGATCCCTTCGCCCGCGTCGCCGCCGAGGTCTTCGAGCTGCTCGGTCCCGCCCTCCGGGCCCAGAACGCGATGGACTTCGACGACCTCCTGCTCCATCCCCTGCGGCTCTTCGCCGAGCGCCCCGACCGGCTCACGGCGTGGCAGGAGCGCTTCGCCTTCGTGATGGTCGATGAATTCCAGGACACCAACGCCGCGCAATATCGATTGATCCGAGCACTCGGCCGGAGCGGGAATGTCTTCGCGGTGGGAGATGACGATCAGTCGATCTACGGCTGGCGCGGCGCCGATGTGCGGAACATGCGCGATTTCCAGACCGACTTCGCCGGGACCGAGATCGTGCGCCTGGAAGACAACTACCGCTCGACCCAGGTGGTGCTCGACGCCGCCAACGCGGTCATCGCCGAGAACAAGGGACGGATCGGGAAGACGCTCCGGACCACGCGAAAGGGCGGGGAGTCGGTCACCGTCACCGCCGCCGCCGATGAACGGGACGAGGCGGAATGGGTGGTCAAGGAGCTCCGCGCCCGGCGTGACGACTGGGAGTGGGATCAGATGGCGGTGCTCTATCGCACCAACGCGCAGAGCCGCGCGTTCGAGGAGGCGCTCCGCCGCGCGGGAGTGCCGTATCGCATCGTCGGGGCGATCAGCTTCTACGACCGGCGCGAGGTGAAGGACCTCCTCGCCTATCTCCGCCTCGTCGCCAATCCGTTGGATGATGAGGCCTTCCTCCGCGCGGTCAACGTGCCGAAGCGGGGGATCGGCGAGTCAAGTCTCAATCAGGTGGTCGATATCGCTCGGCAGTGGAAGAAGCCGCTGCTGGAGGCGGCGCGCGCCGCCGACCGGATCCCCGCGCACCCGCCCAATGGGCGGAACGGGCGCCTCGCCATTTCCGAGCAGGTGGACCGGCTGGCACGGGGTGC
>JBIOIC010000339.1:0-1770 GCA_044449625.1 Gemmatimonadales bacterium
CAACCTCGATCGGGTCGAACTCTTCCTGAACGGGGCGAGTCAGGGGGTACGCGAGATCCCGAAGAACGGCCACGCGATGTGGAAGGTGCCCTACGCCGCCGGAGCCATCGAGGCCCGCGGGTATCGGGGAACGGAGGTCGTGCTCACCGACCGGCGGGAGACCACCGGTGCTCCGGCGGCGGTGCGGCTCCGCGCGGATCGGACGACGGTGTCCGCCGATGGGGAGGATGTCGCCGTTCTCACGGCGGAGATCGTCGATGCGGCGGGGCGGGTGGTCTCCACGGCGGACAACGAGGTGACTTTTTCCGTCTCCGAGGATGGAGCGCTCATCGGCGTCGGCAACGGCGACCCTTCGAGCCACGAGTCCGACCGCGGTCCCGCCAGACGGGCCTTCAATGGACTCTGCTGCGCCATCATTCAGACTTCGCGAATCAGCGGAGAGATCCAGGTGCAGGGATCAGCGGAGGGGCTCGCGTCCGGCAAGGTGACGCTCACCAGCGCCGCGGCGACCCCGCGCCCCTATCTGCCCTCGGTCAGCTGATCGGATGCGACTGCGGCGCTGGGCTCGGCGCGCGGCGGCCGTCACCGAGGCTGCGGGTGGAACGGCGGGACTGATACTCACCGTGCGGCTGCTCGCGCGCACCGGACTCCGGCCGGCGGTGATCGTCCTCGCAGCGGTACTCGTCATCCTCTTCGGCGGGATGCTGCTTGCGGCAGGGCTGCTCTGGTGGGGGAAGACCGGCGGCCGCCTGACGACGGTGCTGGTACAGGTGGTCCAGCTCCCCTATGTCATCACCGGCCCGATCAGCTACGGCTTCCACGCTCCGGTGGCGCTGATCGCAGGGATCGGGAATGATGGATGGCACCTGACCGGCTCCTGGAGGTCCGGCTTTCTCCTCGACTTCGACTCCGATCCCTCGCCCTGGCTCGTGGCGATCAATCTCGTGGCGCTTGCCGTGATCATCCTCACCATCCTCTCGCGAGAACCCGCGCCCGGACGGCGAACGTGAACTTCGATCTCGCGGAGGCGACCGCCCTTCTTGAACGGACCCCGACGGTGTTGCGGGGGCTGCTCGATGGATTGCCGGACGGGTGGATCGTCACGAACGAAGGAGCGGACAGCTGGAGCCCCTTCAACGTCGTCGGGCATCTCATCGACGGTGAGGAGACCGATTGGATCCCGCGTGCTCGGACCATCCTCGCCCGGGAGGGTGACCGCCGCTTCGTGCCGTTCGATCGCTTCCGCCACCTGGAGGTGAACCGCGGCCGAACGCTCCGGGAGCTGCTGGACCGGTTCGCCGTCTTGCGCGAGGCGAATCTCGCTCAGCTCCGCGCTTGGCGGCTCGGTCCCGTGGAGCTGGCCCTCACCGGTGAACACCCCGCCTTCGGTGCCGTCACCCTCGCTCAGCTCCTCGCTACCTGGGCTGCGCATGACCTGAACCACCTGGGCCAGATCGCCCGCGTGATGGCCAAGCGCTATGCCGACGACGTCGGGCCGTGGCGGGCCTATCTTCCGATCCTGCACCCACGGACACCGGCGCCCTGAAGCGACAACTGGGACCACGGAGGCCCCGAGATCGTCATACCGGCGCAAGCCGGTATCCAGTTCCCTGGACCCCGGCGTTCGCCGGGGTGACGGGAGGGCTTCGGCCTCCCCCTACTGCGCCGACATCACGTTGTTGCCACGATCGGTGTCGGGGAGCGACGCATCCGGATCGATCTCCGCCTTCGTCACCCGCTTCTTCCCCGCCACCCGATAGACATACCGCG
>JBIOIC010000340.1:0-1738 GCA_044449625.1 Gemmatimonadales bacterium
CTCTGGCAGCGCTACGAGCTGCGGACGCGGCTGGTCGGCTGGGATGAGAAGTGGCTCTACCTGGAGCAGGAGTTCGTCGCCGAGGGGAAGACCTACGCCTCGGCCTACGTGAAGGGCCTCTTTCGCGGCCGCGACGGGAGCGTGTCGACGGCGGAGTTCCTCCGAGCGGCGGGGTTCGAGCTTGTATCGCCGCCGCTCCCCGAAGCGGTGCGGCAATGGCAGGCGCTGGACCAGTCTCTTTCCTGATATCCCGATCGACCTTGACGCGGACTTGATGATGCTCCGTCACACCCTGCTCCTCGGCGCCGCGCTCCTGCTGCCCGCCGCGCTGACCGCTCAACGTCCCGACTCCGCGGCCCTCCCAGTCGCGACGGTCCATTCCTTCACCCGCGGCGTCCTCGACAGCCTGCCGGTGGACAGCCTCCGTGCGGCACTCGGATTCCTTCCCGGCGTCGTACCAGGATCGCGGGGCGGCCTCTACGTGCGGGGAGGCAGGCCGGAGGGGTTGGTGACCTACATCGACGGGGTGCCGGTCCAGCCGGGGGTGCGGAGCAGCGGTTTCGGTACCAGTGTGGGGCCCCTGACTCCCTGGGCCACCGGACTCGAAAGCGCCCGGCTGATCAGCGGCCCCTACGGCGCCGCGTACGGGAACGGCACCGCCGGCCTGCTCGACCTCCTGACCCGCTCGGGAAGCGATCGATGGGCCGGGGGGCTCCGCTACTCCACCGATGAACTGTCGGGAGATGCCGCGAGCTTCGGGGTGAACCGGGTGGAGGGATCGGTCGGTGGGCCGCTGGGCCACCACCTGACCTTCTTCGCCGGAGTCTTCGTTCACGGCCAGCAGTCCGCGACATCAGGCCTCGACGGGGCGGCGGCGCCGATCTTCGTCCCCGCCGGCGTCGATACCACCTTGGCCGTGCCGAGCCAGTACGGGAACCCCGCCGCCGACACGACCTATGTCGCGGTGCCGAACTGGGCGGTGTACCGGGGGAGCTGCTCCACCTTCGTGGGAAGCGCCGATCCGGGGATCGCGAGCAACTATGGCGCTCCTTGCAAGGGCGCGCGCATCCCGCTCTCGGCCAACACCTCGGCGCGCTATCAACTCCGGCTTGATGCCGCTCCAGACAATCGGACCACAATCTGGTTCTCGGCCCTCGGCGGACGGGACCAGGCCCGGCTCTTCAACTACAACCTGATTCTCGATGCGCAGGCGATGAACGGGCAGGTCAATAACAGCCGAGTCTGGACGCTGGGCGCGCGCCGGGTGCTCTCCTCCGTCACCACCGTGGAAGCGGCGCTCTCGCTCCAGCGCGACCAGTCCGAGGTCGGTCCCCTCGACCCGACCAATGAACGGGCCACCCGCGATCCCTTCGGCGGCTTCCTCCTCGCCCCGCTCGGCCTGCGATGGAACTTGTCGAACTTTCCGGTGGACGATCAGCTCATCACCAACTACCGGGACAACATCCCCAACTCTCGCCGCTCCCCCTACGACCTGAACAACACCTCGCAGTATGCCGACGTCGACCTCTGGCGCACCGACCCGTACGGGTTGCTGGGCTATATCGAAAGCGGCCCGCCCAATGGGCGGCTGAGTCTCTACCAGGAGACGCGGGTCGTAGGACGCGCCGCCGTGACGTGGCGCTCCGGCGGCTTCGGGAACTTCACCCTGGGCGCCGAAGGAACCCGCTACTCAATCGCCGACTACAGCCACATCCTGACGACCCAGATCGTCTCCGAC
>JBIOIC010000341.1:0-1736 GCA_044449625.1 Gemmatimonadales bacterium
CCGGGTCGTGTGGGCCGACACGGCCGGAGGCGCGCCGCTCAGCACGATCACGTCCGCCGTGGTCGAATCGCTGACCAACGCCGCCTGGTACTGGCCGTAGCGGAGGGCCTGCCTCCAGAGCGTGATGGCGTCCTGGACGTGCTGGGGCAGCTCAAAGGCGGCGGCGGAATCGACCCAGACCCGCACCGGGAGATCCGCGGGCGACCAATGGAACCAGGTGGTATCGGTCACCACGGTCCCGATCGGATAGTGAACGCCGTTGATCGTGGTGTCCACGTCCGCGGTATCCACCACGCGCAGGGTGAAGGGGTACTGCGCCGGCTGGAGGGACGAAGGGACCAACCCGGGACGGATGTGGTACAGGAAGAGCACGGTGGCCGCGTCCGCGCCGCTCGGGCCCGCAACCACCGGATTGGCGAACATCAGATCGGTCGGGTTCGGGCTGTGCTGAAAGAGGCCGAGACTGTGGCCGAGTTCGTGGGCGGTGGTCAGGTCGAGGCAGGACTGCGTGCTGTCCTGATCCACCGGGAACTTGTTGTCGATGTAGATGCGGACCGGAAGCATCACCTTCTTGTGGTCCGGGTGGCTGATGTCGAAGTCGGTCTCGCCAAAGCACTGCGGCGCCATCGAGTACATCGCGATCCGGTGGGGCGCCGCCGGCGGGGCGGTACCGCTCAGCACGATCACATCGGCCGAGGCGGAGTCGTTCACCAGGGTCGCCTCGTACTCGCCATACTGCAGAATCTGCTTCCAGAGCCCGATGCCGCGCACCACCCGGTCGCGGAGGCCAAGCGCCGTATCGGCCCAGATCCGCACCGGAAGGCTCGTGCTCGGCCAGTGGAAGAAAACGCTGTCCGCCGTCACGGTGTCCTTGGGATACAGCTTGCCGTCCACGACCACCGAATCGGTCACCGAATCACGGATGAACGCGGCGAACGCGTAGCCGGCGGGCCGGAGCGGGCCGATCAGCTCGGTGCAGCCGATCGCCGCGCCCAGGGCGACGAGCGCGAGCAGCAATCCGGTGCGCCGGCTCATCGGGACACCCCCACGGCCAATGTGATCCGATGCACGTCCTGGCTCCCGCTGTATCCCTGGTTTTGCAGATGCTGGGTGGTGAAGCGATGGTACTCATAGCGCAAGGCGGCGGTCAGCGTCCAGGGAGCCCGCAAGAGGCGGCGGTATTCGAGGCCCGCGGCGGCGAGGATCCGCGTCGGCGCGCCATCCTGGAAGATCCCGGTGCGCTCGGCGGGAAGGTAGGCGAGAACGCCCAGGGCCGCGCGCCACCGGAGCGCCGGCGCCATCTGGCCCTCGAACCCCGCGGTCGCACTCAGGGTGCGGAGCGTGCCCAGATCGGTCGACGTCCCGTTCTCCTTTGAGGCGTACGATCCGCTCGTGAAGCCGAGCTCCACCCCGAATCGCCGTCCATTGGCATCCGCCGGGATCGACCCCCCGAGCAGGAGTGTCGGCGCGATGCTCGGCCGGATCGAAATCAGTGAGACGATCTGGTCGCTCACCAGCGCGCTCGACGCGGTGGCGCCGAGCCGCGCGGTCCATTGCACCTGGGCGCTGAGGCGGGGGGGAAGGAAGCCAGCGAGCAGACCGAGGGCCGCGAGGCGCCCGACGGCACGGAAAGGAGATGCGGTCATGAAGGAACTAAAGATAGCGCCGACGGGAGGGGGTAAATCGGGGAATGTTCGGGGGGCGCTTAAGAGAAAGGAGAAAGGAGAAAGGGAAAA
>JBIOIC010000342.1:0-1729 GCA_044449625.1 Gemmatimonadales bacterium
GCCCCCTCCGGCAGGACATCCAGCACCAGCACCCCCCTTCCCCGCATCTGCGCCAGCGCCTCGGCCCGCGCGGTGAACAGCTCCTCCGCGGCGGCGCGCTCGTAGGCCTCAATACCGGTCGCGGGGCGCCTAAGGGCGAGTGCTTCGAGTTCCGGATTCCGGAGCGTCACCGCGAGCGGGAGGTGCCGCGGCCGGAGCGTCCCCGACTGCGCCACCAGCGCATCGCTCGCGGTCCGGTCGATCAGGTCGGTGAAGAGGACGGTCAGCGCCCGCTTCCGGTTCCGAGTGGCGAGGTACGCAAAGGCAGCCGGGTAATCGGGCTCGACCAGCTTCCCCTCGACCGTCGCCAGCGCCTCGATCACGCCCCGCAGGGCGCGGCGCCCCCGCCGCGGCGGCAGCCAGCTCTGGATTGTATCGGCAAAGACCATCAGCCCCACGTTGTCATCGTGCTCCACCACGGTGTACGCCAGCCGCAGCGCCGCATCGATCACCGACTCGAGCCGGGGCCGACCGTTCACCTCCGCCGTAAGCATCCGGCCGGCGTCGATCACGATCAGCACCTGCTGCCGCCGCTCGTCCTCGTACTGCCGAGCCATCGTCTTGCCCCGGCGCGCCGTCGCCTTCCAGTCGATGATGCGGGTGTCATCTCCCGGCACCCATTCTCTGAGCGTCTCGAAGACCCGTCCTTCGCCGAGCCGACGGACGTTGCGGAGCCCCGCTTCACGCCGACGAGCCGCCTGGGTGGGGAGTGCCCGGAGATCCGCGCGGCCGAGATCGGGAAAGACGGTGGCGGTCCAGGGGCGTTCCATCTTCCCCTGCGACCAGGCGAGCCCCAGCGGACCGGCCAGCCGCACCGCGAGAGTCCCGGCGCTCTCACGCCCTCGACGCACCGGTTTCACGGTGAGGGTCTCGAGCAGCGCGCTTGCCGATGGAAGGCGCAAGGCGCGGAGCGGCGTCGGTCCTGCCAAGAGAGGGGCGGGAAAGGTCTCCCGCACCTGGATCGAGAGTATCCGGTGCAGCGGGTGCCGCCACCGATAGCGGATGGGGAATGGCCGGCCCACGCTGAAGGCCGGCGGGGCGTCGCGTTCGACCTCCAGTACTTCGAGGCCGGGGGAGATCAGCCAGTCCGCGGCGAAGAGCGCGATCCAGCCAAGGTCGAGGAGGAGCAGCAGGATCGCGGCGGAGGGCCAGAGGAGCGAGAGCGGCGCCAGCACCGCCAGCGCCGCCGCTCCCTGGAACCACCGACGGGTGGGAAGGGGGATCACCGCGCCGGCGCCGCCGAGGCAGTGGCGGCGCGGGGCCAGACGTTGTCGTTCGGATCGCGATCGGGGAATCGCGCCCCCGGATCGAGCGTGATCCGCTCGATCTTCCGGGCGCCGAAGTTGAGCGTGGCCGTGAAGCTCCGGGCGCCGCCAAACCAGACGTCCACCGGCCAGGTGACCGTGGCGGTATTCCCTTCGACGACGGCGTTCGGCATCGGTCTGATGGCGGGGCCCTCCTTGGCAAACTCGACTTTGAGGATCACCGGTGACGGCATCTCGCCGGCCTGCTCCACCGTCACCACGGTCTTGCTCCCCTTGGTCTCCACCTTCGCGATCGAGCCATCGACCGACTCGGTGGTGAAGAGCCAGTAGTACCAGAACCAGCCGAGGTCCCGATGGAGCTCGTGGTCCATCGCGAACATGAAGTCCCAGGGCGAGGGGTGCTTGAAGCGCCAGGTCTTGGCATA
>JBIOIC010000343.1:0-1717 GCA_044449625.1 Gemmatimonadales bacterium
ACATCCCCCCAGTGGCCGCGGAAGGCGACGGTGTGCCCCATCGCCTGGAGCGCGGCCACGGTTCCCGGATAGAAGCCGTTGGTCTCCAGGCGGATCTCGTCCGGCAGCCCCTGATGGTGCATCCGCGGCGCCGCGACGGCCTCGGGGAGCGACATCCGGTGGTCGATCACGTTGGAGATGACGTGATAGACCTGCGTGATGATCGTCGGTCCCCCCGGGGTGCCCAGCACCATGAACAACTTGCCGGCGGGGTCGAGCACCACGGTCGGCGTCATCGCCGAGAGCATCCGCTTTCCCGGAGCGATCACGTTGGCCTCCCCCTGGACCAGGCCGTACATATTGGGCTTGCCGGGGGCGGAGGTGAAGTCATCCATCTGATCGTTCAGCAGGAAACCGGCTCCCGCAACGGTCACCGCGCTCCCGTAACTGTTGTTGAGCGTGGTGGTGCTGCTCACCGCGTTCCCCTCGGCGTCGACCACGGAGTAGTGCGTCGTCAGCATCCCCCCCCGTCCCGGCTTCACGTTGGCCGACGGGGTCGCGTGGGCCGAGTCGATCGAGGCGCGGAGGGAGTCGGCGTACGCCTTGGAGATGAGCCGGTTAATCGGCGCGTTCACGAAGGCGGGATCGCCCAGATAGAAGTTCCGGTCGGTAAACGCGCGTCGCATCGCTTCCGCTTCACGGTGGAGCAGCGCTGGCGATCCAAACGCCGGCAACGGCCCATATCCTTCCATGATGTTCAGGATCTCGGCCAGTGTGATGCCGCCCGAAGAGGCGGGGGGCATCGAATAGATCGTGTAGCCGCGGTAGGCGATCCGGATCGGCTCCCGCCAGAGGGCCTGATAGCCGGCGAGATCGGCGGCCGTGATGAGCCCGCCGTCCCGCTGCATCTCGGCGACGAGAAGATCGGCGACCGGCCCGCGGTAAAAGCCGGCGGCACCGCTCTCCTGGATCGCCTGCAGAGTCCGGGCGAGGTCGGGCTGCTGGAAGAGGGTCCCCGTCTTCGGCGCGTGGCCGCCGGGAAGGTACTGGGCCCGGGAAGCGGGGAAGAGGAAGAGCCGGTCGCGGTCTCCATCGAGGGAGCGCTCCCGGAACTCATCCACTACGAAGCCGTCGCGCGCGAGCGCGATCGCGGGGGCGATCACATCCTTGAACGGGAGCCGCCCGTACTTGCGCTGTTGTTCGACCAAGCCCGCCACCGCGCCGGGGACCCCCACCGCCAGCGCACCGGTGATGCTCAGCTCCGTCGGGTCGCCGCGGAGGTTCTGGTACATGTCGGCTGAGGCGGCGGCGGGGGCCGTCTCGCGGTAGTCGAGGGCGGCGTCGGTCCCGTCCTTCAAATGGATGATCGAGAAGCCGCCGCCGCCGATGTTCCCCGCCTCCGGATGGACGACCGCGAGGGCAAAGCCGACGGCGGTCGCCGCGTCGACCGCGTTCCCCCCCTGCTCCAGTATCCGGCGCCCGACATCGCTCGCAATCGGACTGCCCGAGACCACCATCCCGTGCGCCCCCTCGGCGATGCGGGCTTTGCCGGCGTAAGGCCAGGCGGGATTGATCCCGCTGGTCGGCCCGGTGATCGGGGCGGGGGCGGTCGCCGCCGGATGCGAGGCGCAGGCGGCGAGGGCAAGGAGCAGGAAGGCGGCGAACGGAGGAAACGGGGATCGACGCACGCGGACCTCAGGAAAAGTTGCTGACAGAGGGGGGCCATCAGTCCCGGCGG
>JBIOIC010000344.1:0-1714 GCA_044449625.1 Gemmatimonadales bacterium
AGCGTCATCAGGCGCCCGGTCGAATCCCACCGATCGAGCTCGAGCGGCCCGCGGGCATTAACGCTCCAGACGGACGCGTCGGGCGCCGGCTGGAGATAGCCTTGCGAGGGCCCGCCCGAGTCACCGGCCGGCAACGAGCCGACTACGCTCCCCCGACGATCCACCAGAATCGTGGCCTGCCCCACCGCGCTCGGCGCCAGCGCCAGCCACCCATTCCGCAACTCCACCGCCGACCAGACCAAGCCCGCCGGTGACACGACCGATCGTGCCGCGCGAAGCCCTGTCCCGAAGAAGGTGATCCTTCCCCGGCTCAGGACCAGGGTGGTGTCGCCGATGCCGGGAAAGACGGCATCGATCCCGCCGAGCGATTCTGGACTTCCCAGGACGCCGAGATAGCGGCCGGTCGAATCGAAAACGAGGGCCGTGTCTCCCGCGCCGCTCGCGGGCCACACCACCCAGCGCCCGCCAGCAAGGGGGCCGCTCACCCGTGGATCACCCGGGAGCGCACCGGGGCCGCCGCGCGATCCGAGGGTGAGCACCGGTTCCAGCACGACCCGATGGCGCGCCGCCGCGACCGGACCGCAACTCACCACGAGAAACGCGGCTGCAAAGGCAACGCCGGTCCGCCGGTGGATCACCACACCGGATCCTGCACCGGACGCCCCTCGAAGAAGAGCCGCAGGTTCTCCAGCGCGCGCAGTCCCATCGCGATGCGGGTCTCTGCGTCAGCACTCCCGATGTGGGGGAGCAACACCACATTCTCCATCGTGAGCAGCTCCGGTGAGACCACCGGCTCCCGCTCATACACATCGAGCCCCGCCCCGGCGATCGCCCCTGCCTTGAGCGCCGCGACCAGTGCCGCTTCATCCACCACATCGCCCCGGGCAGTGTTGATCAGGAACGCCGTCGGCTTCATCAGCGCGAGGCGACGGGCATCGATCAGGTGCTTCGTCTCGGCGCTGGCCGGAACGTGGAGCGAGACGAAGTCGGACTCCGCCATCAGCTCATCGAGTTCAACGCGCCGGGTTGTGAGTCGTGGGTCGTGGGTCGTGGAGATCTCGGAGCGGGAGTAGTAGAGCACCTTCATTCCCCATCCGAGCTGGAGCCGCAACGCCGTGGCCTGGCCTATCCGTCCCATCCCCACGATCCCGATCGTCTTGCCGACCAGCGAGGTGCCGAGGAGGTGGGTGGGGCGCCAACTGGTCCAACGGCCTGCCCGCAGCTCGCGCTCCCCCTCACCGGCTCGGCGCGCCACCATCAAAAGGAGGCAGAGCGCGATGTCGGCGGTGGCGTCGGTCAGGACGCCAGGGGTGTTGGTCACGACGATCCCGCGACTCTTCGCGGCGGCGATGTCAATGTGATTGAAGCCGACGCCGTAGTTGGCGAGGATCTTGGTCCGGAGCGGCTCGACGGCGAGCGCCGCGGCATCGAGCCGGTCACTCACAGTGCAGATGAGACCATCGGAGGAGCGGAGCGCCTCGGCGAGCTGCGCCGGGGTGAAGACAGCATCATCCCGGTTGACCCGTATCTCAAAGGCCTTCGCCCCCTCGACTTCGACCTCGGCGGGAAGCTTCCGGGTGAGGGTGATGATGGGGCGGGTCACCTAGCCTCACCCTCTGACCCCTTCTCCATCTGACCCTCACCCCCGACTCCTCTCCCTGCGGGAGAGGGGAGAGCCCCTCGACATCTGCTCCCCCTCTCCACGAACGTGGAG
>JBIOIC010000345.1:0-1661 GCA_044449625.1 Gemmatimonadales bacterium
ACGATCCGGAAGGCGCTGGGGGCGGGGAAGATCAGCACCGCGCTCGATACCCTCCGCCGGGTGGACGCGACGGTGATCCTCGGCACCGATTTTCGCGGTCCCATCGAGGTCCATCCGTGAGCGACGAGAAGGGCCGGCCGCTCTCGGCCGGCCGCAGGCCGCCCCTGCTGTTATATGATGGCGACTGCGGCTTCTGCGCCGGACAGATCCAGTTCCTCCTGCGGTACGATCGGGCCCAGACGCTCCGTTTCGCGCCGCTCGCCGGATCGACCGCCGCTGACGTACTCGCCCGGCATCCGGAGCTCCGGGGTGTTGACTCGGTGGTCTGGCTGGACGATCCTGGAGGCAGCGGGGAGGCGGCGGCGGTCCGGTCGCGCGCGGTGCTCCGGGCGGCCGAGTATCTGGGTGGGCTCTGGCGACTTGGGGCGCTCGGGTACATCATACCGGGCGGCTGGCGGGACAGTTTGTACGATCTGGTAGCCCGGCACCGGCACCAGTTGAACGGCGAACGCTGTGTGATACCGACGCAGGACCAGCTTGCCCGGTTCCTCCCCTGACGGAGACCGTGCCGAACTCATTCCTTCACTCAGGAGTACGATCGTGGCGACCAAGCTCGACAAGGCGATCAAGCGGGAACTCACCCTCGGCGACAAGACCTACACCGTCGTGATCGCGCCCGAGGGGATCAAGATCACGTTCAAGGGCGGCCGGAAGGGTGTCGAGCACAGCTGGCCGATGCTCGTCGCCGGACTCGATCAGCAGGACTGATCTCCGTATGGCGGAGGTACGGGCCCTCGCCCTCATCGGGAGTCTCCGGGCGGGCTCGTACAACCGGGCCCTCTGGCGCGCCGCCCAGGCGTACGCGCCGGAGGGTCTGGTGCTTGAGGAGGGGGTGATCGGCGATCTTCCCCTCTACAACGGCGACCTCCACCCACCCGTCGCGGCCGCCTGGCCCGCTCCGGCGGCCCGGTTGAGCGCGCAGGTGGCAAGCGCCGAAGCGGTGCTCTTCATCTCTCCCGAGTACAACTACTCCATTCCTGGACCCCTCAAGAACGCGATCGACTGGGTCTCCCGGGTCCAGCCCTCCCCGTTCAACGACAAGCCCGCCGCCGTGATGGGGGCGACCGGTGGCATGTGGGGAACGACGCGGATGCAGTACCATCTGCGCCAGGTCGGGGTCTTCACCAATCTGCACTTTCTGAACCGTCCCGAGATGCTGGTCGCCAAGGCGCAGGAGAAGTTCTCGGCCGATGGCGTACTCACCGATGAGGGGACCGCCAAGGTCCTGGTCCAGTTCCTGACCGCCTTCCGGGATTGGGCACGGCGGCTTCGAGAGCACAAGGCCTAGAGCCCAGAGCTTGGAGATGTCGGTGCGGGACAAACGAGAAGCGCGGGTCGCCAGGTTCGGCGGCCACGCGCTTTCGTACTGCGGGGAGGGGCAGCTCGCCCGTCGGGCGGCGAACTACCCCGTACTGCGGGGACTACGGGTGCGTGACAGTGGTCGCATTCAGGGTGACCGCGGTCTGCGCCAGGGCCCGGCCCGTGATCGAGGCGCCGGTGTTGAATGAGATCAGCGTCTGCGACAGGATGATCCCCTTGAACTGGGAGGTCGTCCCGAGAGTCGCCTGGCCGGCCACCTGCCAGAAGACGTTCTTCGCCTG
>JBIOIC010000346.1:0-1647 GCA_044449625.1 Gemmatimonadales bacterium
ACCTTCGCCACCCCGATCTTCCAGCGTCCCCTCGAATTCGGCGCCGAGGTGGTCCTCCACTCCACCACCAAGTACCTCAACGGCCACAGCGACATGGTCGGCGGGCTGCTGCTGACCACGCGGGATGACCTGGCCGAGCAGTTCGGTTTCCTGCAGAACGCCGCCGGCGGCGTCCCCGGCCCGATGGACTGCTGGCTCGCGCTCCGCGGCGTGAAGACGCTGCCGCTCCGGATGCGGCGCCACGACGAGACCGGCCGCCGGATCGCGGCCTGGCTCGCGACCCACAAGCTCGTCAAGAAGATCTATTACCCCGGTCTTCCCTCGCATCCGCAGCACGAACTCGCCGAGCGGCAGATGCACGGCTTCGGCGGGATGATCTCGATCGACTTCGGCGACGTGGCGCTCGCCCGCCGGGTGGCGGAACGCACCCGCATCTTCCGGCTCGCGGAATCACTCGGCGGGGTCGAAAGCCTGATCGGCCACCCCGCCTCGATGACCCACGCCTCCGTCCCCGCCGCCATGCGCGAAAAGATGGGGCTCACCGACAGTCTGATCCGATTGTCGTGCGGGATCGAGGACGCGGACGACCTGATGGCGGACCTGGAGCAGGCGTTCTCCAGCCCCCGTTGACTCTTCACCGTCGACCGTTCACCGTTTCTATTTGAAACCTCCTCGACGCGAGCCCGTAGGGCTCCCCATCCTCTTCCAGTCGAGCGCTGAATGAGCACCACCCTGCCCACCACCCGGAGCCGCCGGACCTTCCCGCAGATCGCGCCGGTCACCTGGGAGCATCCCGCCGATCGGGCTGCGCTCCAGGCCCTCCGCGCCGTTCCCGGCGCCGACGCGGTCATCAAGAAAGTCATCGGCATCCTCGGCGGCCAGCGCGGGATGCAGCTCCTCTTCCAGGGCAACGCCGTCCGGGTCGGCCCGACCCAGTTCCCCCGGCTCTGGCAGATGCACGTCGAGATGTGCGCCACCTTCGATTGGCCCAGGGTACCGGAGCTCTACGTCACCCAGACGCCGATCTTCAACGCCGGCGCCTACGGCGTCGACGACCCCTTCATCGTGATCCACTCCGCGGCGCTCGAACTCCTCGAAGACGATGAGATCCGTGCGCTGCTGGCCCACGAGCTGGGCCACGTGATGAGCGGCCACGCCCTCTACACCTCGATCGCCGCCATCCTCACCCTGGTAAGCCTCGGCGCCCTGCCGTTCCTGGCCGAGCTCGTGGTGCTCCCGGTCAAGCTCGCGTTTCTGGAATGGAGCCGGAAGTCGGAGCTCTCGGCCGACCGCGCCGGCCTTCTCGGCATCCAGGACCCGATCGTGCTCCAGCGGAAGTTCATGAAAATGGCGGGCGGCGGCCGCGGCGCCTGGTTCACGATGGCCGACATGAACGTCGACGCCTTCATGACCCAGGCCCACGAATATGCCGAGACCAACGAAGGGCTCGACATCGTCTACAAGGTGCTGAATACCCTCGGCGTCACCCATCCGATGAGCACCGTTCGGGCCGCCGAGATCCAGAAATGGGTGACGGGGGGCGACTACGACCGTGCGCTCCGCGGCGAGTATATCAAGCGCGGCGCGCCCGAGGCCGAGCGGCCCTGGAAGGACGACTTCCGTGATGCGCGGGAGCACTACGGCAAG
>JBIOIC010000347.1:0-1610 GCA_044449625.1 Gemmatimonadales bacterium
CCTCGGCGGCCAGGTGAGCGGCGAAACGAAACCGCGCGCCGTCATCATCGGCTTCCCTTCCGATGAAGGGGTACACCGGAACGGGGGCCGGGTAGGAGCGGCGGGAGCACCGACGGAGATCCGGCGTTGGCTCTACCGGATGACCCCCGACCCGCAGAATCACGAAGCGTTCTGCGAACTCATGACGCGCACGGTGGATCTCGGCGATCTCGCCTGCTCCGACGACGTCGAACGGGATCAGGGAGCGCTGGCCGAGGTGCTCGCGCCGTACCTCAAGGATGGGGTCTTTCCGATCATCCTCGGCGGCGGCCACGAGACCAGCTTCGGCCATTTTCTGGGGTACGTGGGCGCAGGGCTCAAGGTGCAAGCGATCAACTGGGACGCGCATCCCGATGTGCGGAAGCTGATGGAGGAGAAGGGGCACTCGGGGTCGCCGTTTCGCCAGGCGCTGCTCGATCCCTCCGGCGCGTGTACGCGGTACACCGTGGCGGGGCTCCAGCCGCAGTCGGTCGCCGCGAGTCACCTGAACTTCCTGGATGATCATCAGGGACGGTGGGTCTGGCGGGCCGACCTGACGCCGGCCGTCATCCATTCGCTCTACACCGAGAGCGAGGGGAAGGTGATGACGAGTTTCGACATCGACGCGGTGAATCAGGCGGAAGCGCCGGGAGTGAGTGCCCCCGCGGTCGGCGGAATGCCGGTGGAGCTCTGGCTCTCCGCGGCGTATCAGGCGGGACGGAGCCCGCGCGTGGCGTCGGTCGACCTGGTCGAGTGCAACCCAGTCTATGATGTGGATGGCCGGACGGCGCGGCTTGCGGCGGTGACGGTGTGGCAGGTGCTGCGGGGATTGGCGGAGCGGGAGTAAGGCGTTGACCCTCACCCCAGACCCCACTCCCTGCGGGAGGGGGGTACAGAAGACCAGTCGATTAAAGATGTACTGATTGAGGGATGGTGCGAGCGGCCAAGAGGGGCAGCAGAAGCGCGGCGCCGCCGCGCTCTTGTCGCGTTGCAAGTCAGCGGCATCCTCCTGCTCGGCCCCGGCCAGCTCGCGGCGCAGCGTACGATCACGATTCCCGCCGGCACCGGATTGCCGGTGCGCTTCCTCGAATCGGTCCAGGGCGGCCAGAGTCCGATCGGCGCCGTGGTCACTGCGCAGACGATGGGCGCGGTCGCGGTGGGGGGGTGCCTGGCGCTGCACGCCTACGCGCTGGTGCGCGGCCGAGTGGAGCCACCGATGCATCACGGCCACCTGCGGCTCTCCTTTGACGCCATCGCCGCCGGTGGAACGTGGTACCCGCTCGAAGCCCGGCTCGATTCCCTCGAGTTCTCCCCCCGCGCCGTCAACGACTCCGGGACCGTGACCACCAATGGCCGGCGGATCGCCAAAGTCGGCCGGTCGCTCCTTCCCCTCGGTGTGGCGGCGGCGGCCGAAGTGCTGGTGGTGCCGGCGGCGGTGCTCAGCGGGTATCTGCTGGTCCGTCGGCGCCAGCCGGCCAAGATCATGGCGGGGGAAATGGGACGACTGCGTTTGAGCGCGCCGCTCACCCTCCCGGCCCCGGCGGCCTGCTTCGCGATCGACCCCCTCTCGGCCGTCGCCACGGTGCCCACCC
>JBIOIC010000348.1:0-1584 GCA_044449625.1 Gemmatimonadales bacterium
GGTCACGAGACCTACCAGATCTAAGGCCACGACAAAGTCCACTTCGATGAGCGGGAGATCGTGGCGACGGCGGTGGGGCGCCGATGAGCCGCTGGAGCGTGGAGTTCGGGGGGGAGGCGCTGGGGATGCCGCTCGCGGGCCCCGGCTGGAGCGAGATCTCGACCGATACCCGGACACTCGGGCGGGGAGCGCTCTTCGTGGCGCTCACGGGTGAGCGCTTCGACGGGCACGAGCATCTCACCGCCGCGGTAACGAGGGGAGCCTCCGCTGCGGTGGTGCGGCGCGGGACCGTTCCCGTTTCCGGGCTGGCGCTGATCGAGGTCGACGACACCCTCCGGGCCTATGGCGCGCTCGCGCGGGCGCGCCGCCGTGAGATCGCCGGACCGGTCATCGCCATCACCGGCAGCAACGGGAAGACGAGCACCAAGGAGATGGTGGCCGCGGTGCTCAGCACCCGGTATCGGGTGCACGCGACGGCGCAGAACCTCAACAATCTGGTGGGCATTCCGCAGACCATCCTCGGCGCGCCGGAAGACACGGAGGCGCTCGTCATCGAGGCGGGCGCCAGCGAACCGGGTGAACTGGCGCGAGCGCAGGAGATCATCGAACCGACGGCGGTGATCATTACCAACGTGGCCGCCTCCCACCTCGATGGCTTCGGATCAGTCGACGGGATCCTGCGGGAAAAGCTCTCGCTCGCCGACGGCGTGGCACTGGCCGTCGTGGGGAGTGAGCCGCCAGCACTGGGCGAAGGGGCCGCGCGCCTCGCCGACCGGGTGATCGTCGTTCCTCCGCCGGCGGCGACCGTCGACGCGGAGGGACGCGCCACGTTCACCATCGATGGACGGGCGATCGCCTTGCCGGTGCGGGGCCCGCACCAGGCGCACAACGCGCTGCTGGCGTGGATGATGGGCAAGGAGCTGGGGCTCTCCCCCGATCGAATGGCGACCGCTCTCGGGCGGGTGACCCTGCCCGGCGGTCGGGGCGAGCTGCTGGGCCAGGGGGGGCTCACCATCCTGAATGACAGCTACAACGCGAACCCCGCCTCGTTCTTCGCCGCCATCGCGACCGCGCGGGCGATGCGTTCCGGCCGCCGGCTTGTCTTCGTCGCCGGCACGATGAAGGAACTGGGCGCCGACTCGCCCCGGTACCACCGGGAGGTGGCGGCGGCGCTGGTGGCGCTCGATCCGGAGCTCCTGGCCGTCGTGGGGGACTTCGTGCCCGCACTGGAGCCGCATCGCGCCCGGATGGGCGAGCGTCTCCTGACCGCTCCCGATGCCCCGGCGCTGGGCCCGCTCCTGAAGGACCGGCTGCGGGGAGATGAACTCGTGGTGCTCAAGGCGTCCCGCGGCGCCGCGCTGGAGCGTATACTTCCCTATCTCGGCGTCACTCCGACCGCTTCGCACTGAGGGACGATGTTCTATCACCTGCTCGCCCCCCTCGGCGGCAAGTACCTCATCTTCAACCTCTTCAACTACCTGAGCTTCCGGGCCGCGGGGGCGACCGTGACCGCCCTCGTGATGGCCTTCGTCGTGAGCCCCGGGATCATCCGCTGGCTGCACGCGCGGAAGGTGGGGCAGGTCA
>JBIOIC010000349.1:0-1580 GCA_044449625.1 Gemmatimonadales bacterium
CTCCCTTAAGGATCGCGGCGGCCGCGATGCCGCTCTTCTTCGCGTGCCTGGCTGTGCTCTCGCTCGGCGACGTCGTGCCGGTCCCGCGGTTCACCCGGCTGGTGCTGTGCATCGCCCAGGTCGTCCCGGTGTGCCGCCGTCTCGGTCCCGCTCCCGAGCGCGTTCGCAGTCGACCCACGGTCTCCGGGTCGCATCCGGCGGTCGGCCCAGAGGCCGAAGGTGAGCGCCAGAATGGCGTGGAGGGTCGGGTGCCACGGATCGACCGGCCCCGCCGCGAACCAGACCGCCACGAGATTGAGGGCGGACAGGGTCATCAGCAGTCCGGTCCAGAATTGGCTCTTCGTTGTCATCTCGGACTCCTCGTCTGGGCCGGCTTCCGCCGGGGACGCTGCTTCTTCGATATGAGCCGGATGCTGACTTCCGTCTTCCCGCCTCGGAGCGGGTGTCTGCTCCGCGCCACCGCGGCGGCGAGGATCGCCTCGACCTCCGGGCGCTTCAACGTTGCCGCCGCCGGAAGCCGGATGGAGCGGACCTGCTTCCCGTCGCCCAGCAGAATCTTCTTCGGATCGGGGAGGCCAACCCCGTAGAGGAAGAACAATGTCACCCCGTTGGCATCCGCCGCCAGCGAGAGGATCCCCTCGGAGGGACGCGCCGTCGCCCCGTAGCCGATGACGAGGCAGTTGTAGGTGTCGTAGACCAGTTCAAAAGCGCCCGGCAGCCGCTTCCGCAGCGCTCGGCGCACTGCCCGGATGAGGGTCTGGTGCTGCCGTTCGAACTTGGCGATGAACCCCTTCACCTGGCGTTCGATGTCGCGGGCCGATCGCGGCGCCTGCGCCGGTCGTTTCACATCCGCTCCATCACCCCGCGCGGGGCGGCGCCACGAAGCGGCGCGATTGCCGTTCGTAGGCGTGGGCCAGCGCCAGCACCTGCGCGTCCTCTCCCGGGAGCCCGACGACGGAGAGATTGAGCGCCGGCATCCCGTCGGCGCCCAGTCCGGCAGGGACCGACACCTCGGGGAGGCCGAGCCAGTTGCCGTAGCCGAGCGTGGTGCGGGTCTCGGGCCATTGATCCACGATGCGGGTGGCGTTGAACGGCATCGTCGGATAGACCATCACCGCGACCCCGGCCGCGCGCATCGAGGCTTCGAGGCCCGCCACCACCTCCGCGCGGGAACGGGCGAACGACTGCCCCGCCGGATCCTTCTCCATCGGCTGATCGAACAATGGAACACACGCTTCGAATGCTTCGGGGAGGACGTCGTAGTAGCCCCGATAGGCGGCGTAGCCTCGGCGGATCGCCTCACGCGGATCATCAGTGCGCCCGGCGAAGTAGAGATAGAGGGCGTTGGCTGTGGCGGCAGGAGATCTCGAATCGACCGGCACGTCACCCCGCGCGGTGGCCGCCGCGGCGAAGGCATCCCGCACCGTGAACAGGGTGACCGAAGGGGCGAACGATTCCACCCTGGCGCCAGCGGTCTGCAGGTCTGCCACCGCGCGGTCCCAGATCATCAGCGCCTCGGCGCTCATCTGGGCTCGCGGAACGTGGGCCTCGACCAGGCCGACTCTCACGCCGTTCAAGGC
>JBIOIC010000350.1:0-1573 GCA_044449625.1 Gemmatimonadales bacterium
CGCGGCCCTCCGCCCCGCCCCCGCCCAGTTGTCGAGCGCGTACCGCTGGTACGCGCTCGCACTGCTGTCGACGCTCAATCTGCTGAATTACCTCGACCGCAACGTCATCTTCGCACTCTTCGAACCGATCAAGCGCGATCTCTCCCTGACCGACGCGCAGCTCGGCTGGCTGGGCTCCGCCTACATCCTCGTCTTCTCCGTGGCCGCGCTCCCCTTCGGCGTCTTGAGCGATCTGCGCTCGCGCCGAGCGGTGATCACCTGGGGCGTGTCGCTGTGGAGCGCATTCACCGTGCTCGCGGGGCTGGTGCGCGGTTTCGGCCAGCTCTTCGTGACGCGGGCGGCTGTCGGGATCGGCGAGGCGGCATTCGGCCCCGCATCGCAGTCGTTGGTGGCTGACTACTTCCCGGGCAAGACCCGGGCGCTCGCGATGGGGATCCTCTCGGCGGGGCTCTCGCTCGGCGGGGTACTCGGCCTCTGGCTGGGTGGCAAGCTCGAAGCGGTCTACGGCTGGCGGGTCGCCTTCATGGCGGTGGGGCTTCCAGGATTCCTGCTTGCGATCTTCGCGGTCCGCCTGGTGGATCCCACCCGAGTGCTGACGCCGGTCTCGGTGCGGAAGCTGCTGCAGGAGCTGAAGCTCGGCGTCTCGGCCGTCGTCCGGCAATTCAACCCGCTCCTGGTTTCGTCAGGCATCGCGGCGATGGCGGCATTCTGGCTGCAACGGAGCGAGATCGCCAGCACCGGTGTCGACACGATGCTGGTGGGAGCCGGGGTCGCGGTAGGGCTCACGCTCAACATCCGGCAATGGGTGCGTCAGATTCGTCGCGATCAGATCGACGAAACACCGTTTGGCGGCGGGGTGTCGGATGTGTTCGGGGAATTGGTGCGCGGCGTGGCCTTGGTGCTCCGGACGCCGACCCTGGTCTACGTGTTCCTCTCCGGGGCGATGGTCTCCTTCGGGTTGAACGGAGTCGTGGGGTGGGGGCCGACCTTCGCGAGCCGGGAGCTCGGGTGGACCGCCTCACAGGCGGCGGGACTGCTGGGGAAGTGGGGACTCATCTTCGGGGTACTGGGGACCCTCTTCGGCGGGGTGCTCGCCGATTTCCTGAAGAAGTACACCGACGCCGGACGGGTCTGGACCGTGGCGCTCGGACTGCTGCTCGGCGGACCGCTCACCATCTGGTTGCTGACCATCCGCGATCCGGCGCATTTCATCCCCGTCTTCTGCGCCGCGTTCTTCTGCCTGACCTGGTACAACGGGCCGCTGGCCGCGACGATCTTCGACGTGGTCCCGGCCCGGATCAGCGCGACCGTGGTCGGTGCCTACCTCCTCTTCATCCACCTCGCGGGGGACGCGATCGCGCTGCCGCTGGTGGGCGGGCTCTCCGATCGCTTCGGCATTGACCAGGCGATCATGATCCTGCCGATCGTCTCGGTGCTCGGCGGTGTGGTGATGCTCGGCGCGGTCCGGACCGTGGCGCAAGACGGGATACGAGCGACAGGGGAATTTCCCGTGGCGAGGCCGACCGGATAACCCTCACCCCCGCCCTCTCCCGGCCCTTCCTCACCCCCTGTC
>JBIOIC010000351.1:0-1567 GCA_044449625.1 Gemmatimonadales bacterium
CGACTCCAACCTCGATGACGTGACCGCGGCGCTCCGTCCCAAACCGGGGAAAGTCGAATCGAAGGGGGTCAAGTCGGTGCGGAGCCGGGTCGCCAACATCAGCGAGTTCCTCGCCGCTCCGATGTCGGTGGATGAGCTGCGGGACCGGATACTGGAACGGCTCTTCGGCACCCGCGACCGCGCAAAGATCCCGACGGTCCTCCTTGGAGCTGCCGATTGGGAAGCGGTGGAGGAGTTGCGGGCGAAGAAGTACGGCACCTGGGACTGGAACTACGGCGAGAACCCCGCCAGCAATGTCCAGCGCGCCCAGCGCTTCCCGGCCGGCGAGATTGACGCGCGGTTGGACATCCAGAACGGCCACATCGCCGGGGTCCGCATTTTCGGCGACTACATGGGACGGGTGGACGTCGGCGAACTCGAGGCTCGGCTTCGCGGCCTTCCCTACACCCGGGAGTCGGTCGCCGCGGCGCTCGACGTCCGCGACGTGGGCGACTACTTCGGCGCCATCTCCCGCGAGGAAGTCCTCGGTCTCCTCTGTCCGTAGGGCACGACAGAGACCCGGGTGGCGCACGCCGCCCGGGCGCGGTATTAGTAGAAGCACCCCGCCCCCTCTCGCCGGTCCCCCATGACCACTGCTTCGACCCATAGCCGCCTCTTCGGCATCATCTTCAAGACCGCGGCGGCGCTCGTGTCCATCGGTGCCGCCCTGGTCTCGATCCTGACCTTCGCCAAATCCGAGGGGCTCTATCGGGGGAGCATCCTCCCGCCCAGCGACGCGGGGTGGGTCAAGCTGGAACCGGCGGCCGATACCGCGACCGCGATCGGGGACACGATCCATTTCGCCGCGGCGGTGACCGACACCAAGGGTGTCCTGCTGCAAGGGGCCGACATCACCTGGACCACCGGCGACAGCGCTATCGCCCGGATCAGGAGCGATGGCCGGGTGATCGCCACCGGCGCCGGAGAAACCGCCGTCATCGCGACGGTGGGCGGAGCGATCGGCCGAGCCCGGGTGGTCGTGCGCCAGCTGGTGGCGGCGCTGCAGCTTCCGCGGGCCGACGGCCTCACCCTCGCCCAGGGTGCCGATCTTCCTCTCACGGCACGCGTACTTGACCGCCGAGGGCGGGTCGTCACCGATCGCCGGGTGGCGTGGCGCGCGGCCGACACCACGGTGCTCACCATCGACAGTCTCGGCCACGCCACCGGTGTGGCACCGGGAAGCAGTCAGATCTCGGCACTGGTGGACGGACTCACGGCGAATGCCACGGTGACCGTCACCCCCGTCCTCGGTTCGCTGGTGCGTTTTGTTCCGGCGGCCGATCACGCCCTCCCCGGCGCGACCCTCCCTGATGCCGTCGCCATCCGCGCCCTCTCCCGGCAATCGCGTCCGATGGCGGGGGTGCTCATCCGGCTGCACGCCGTCGACGGCGCCGGAATCGCGGCCGGCACCGTGGCGCCCGACACCGCCCGGAGTGATGCGGATGGAGTCATCCGGATCGGCTGGACCGTCGGCCCCAGGCCAGGCCGTCAGTACCTCGTGGCCGAGGCGGAGCCGCTCGACACCCCG
>JBIOIC010000352.1:0-1548 GCA_044449625.1 Gemmatimonadales bacterium
CCGAGCTGCATCTTGACCGCCGAGAGCACCTGGGCGGTCTCATCGTGGAGTTCGCGGGAGAGCCGCCGGCGTTCATCTTCGTGCTGGTGCACCATGCGCGCCGAGAGCCGTTCGAGCTCCGCCGTTCGCGACTCGAGTCGAGCGGTGAGATCGGCGTAGTCGAGGGCGGCGCCGACCTGGCGTCCGAGGGCGACGAGGAAATCTTCATCTAGTACGGCGAAGGGGTCCCGCGCTTCGCCCACGACGAGCAGGGCGCCGGTGGCGCGGTCGCCCGCGAAGATCGGGAGCACGGCGACGTAACTGAAGGCCGTCGCCGGGGCATCGTCGGCCGCCCATTCGTTAGTGACCACCGGGCGTCCAGTGCGGAGCGCCTCGGCGATCGCCGCGGCACCGGGCCCCGCGGGGATGCGGTCCGACCACCCCGCGCAGGCGCCCGCGCCGCGGACGATGCGCGGTGGTCCCGCATCCCCGGCCAGGACGAGCGCGCTGCCGCGCACGGCGGGAAGGGTGAGCGGACGATGAAGCAAGGCATCGAGCCGGTCGCCGGTGTCCGCTCGCTGCAGATCCCCCGAGAGTGCTGAGAGCGCCGCGAGCCCACGCCGAAGTTCGTCGAGCACCAGCAGCAGGATCCCGCCGCCGACGGCGAGGAGGAAGAGCACGTCGACGTAGTAACCCCACGGGCTCCAGGCGCCCCGAGCCCGCAGCACCGGATAGTCAAGATGGTGCAGGGCCCAGAGCAGGAAGGCCACCGCCAGGACCGTGGCGCCGGCGGAGCCGCCCACCCGGCGGCGGTAGCCGACGAACACCCAGCCGGTCCAGAAGGTGGCGAAGCTCAGGAAGAGCACCATCGGGAGCGCCGCCCAGAAAAAATCGTTCATCGCGTAGATGGCGATGTACGACCAGATCGGAGGAAAGAGCGCGAAGAGGGCGTACCACCGATGCCAGCGGAGATTGCGGGAGAAGACCAGCGCCGCCCAGAGCACGACCAGCGCCGTCAGGCCGGTAGCGACCTGGTGCCAGTAGAGCCAGATCCAGTGACCCGTCTGCATGAACCAGAGGATGCAGACCACCCGCGTGAGGTAGAGACCCCACGCCGCCGCCCACCAGCCGAAATAGCCCCGCCGATATCGCAATGCCAGGTAGAGGCAGAGCGTGCCGAGGGCCAGCGTCACCAGCGCCTGCAGGATTCCGGCGGCGAGTTCGGTGGCGGGCTCGGGAGGGATCAGGGTGTGCATCGCGCCTGCAATCTATCCCCGCGGGGCGGGCCGGCGTCCGCCGCCCCGGGGAACTACGGAGTCGGCGAGTCGTGCGTGGGTCGGTCAACGGTAAGTGCCCAAAAAGCAAGCGAGCCCCCGAATGCTATCAGAGGCCCGCCAGTTCACGACCCATGACTCATGACCCACGACTATCAGATGTGATGTACCGCGAACCCCGCGATATGCACGTCGAGGTTGTGGTTGACGCGCAGGCCGACGATTCCCTTGGTGTCGAAGTCGGCGGCACTCCCGCTATGGACTTCCTTGCCGTTGACCATGAACGATGCCTTGC
>JBIOIC010000353.1:0-1530 GCA_044449625.1 Gemmatimonadales bacterium
ACCCCCGCCGATGCCCGACAAGACGACGGACCCGGCGTCAGTGCCGGATCGGGCGCCGCCGGCCGAGCCCGATCCCGTCACCCCCGCCCCGGTGCCCCCGACACCGCCGCACCGATTCCCGAGTATCGCCTATCATCCGGGAGAGTTCGCTTCGCCGATCACGCCGCCCCGCACGCCACCCGTCTGGCAGACGCCGCCGGATCTCGGCACCCTCGGCGCCAAGTGCGTACCCGGTCCGCCGCACGTCCGGGGCCCCAACGATCCCATCCAGTATGGCGTCGTCGCGGGACGGGTCTATCGGCAGGGGACCACCGAACCGCTGGCCGGCGCCGTGCTGTCGGTGATGGGCACGAACTACGCCGCCACCAGCGACGCGAACGGCAGCTACGTGCTCCGGTTCGATGACGACCTGCTCTCCAACTGCCAGGTCCAGAACGTCCTGATCCAGGCCGACGGCTTTGTGTCGCAAACGCTCATCCTGACCAAGGGCCCCGCGGTCCGCAACGACGTGAACCTGCGAGCGCATCAATGAGCGTGAGGTGCCTCGCCGCCGCGCTGCTGCTGCTCTCCCTCGCCGGTCGTGCCGAGGCGCAGACACCGATCGCGCGGAGGCGGTTGCATGTGATTGCCGTCGGTGACATCAACTTCGCCCGCGGGATCTCCCGCGACCTGATCTTTGCCGGCCTGGGCGACAGCATCTTCGCCGCCCTCCGGGATACGCTCCGCGCCGCCGATCTCACCATCGGCAACCTCGAGAGCATCCTCCTCGACCGGGGCGACACGAGTGATTCGATGGGCCGGATGGTCTTTGCCGGACCCCACGTCGCGGCTCCGCTGCTGGTCGACGCCGGATTCGACGCGGTGAGCACCGCCAACAATCACGCCTGGGACTTCAAGCGGCGGGGACTCCTGGAGTCCCTCGACCATCTGGACGCGGCGGGAATCTCCCATAGCGGGACGGGGCCGACGCTGGAGGATGCCTACCGCCCGGCCATCCTCGATCGCGCCGGGTGGCGCGTGGCGATCTTCAGCGTTACCGACATCATCAACCTGAAAGGGCTCACGCTCGCCGGGACCGCGGCGGCCTGCTGCATTGCCTGGGCGGATACCACGGTGCTCGGTCCCCGGATGCGCGCGGCGCGTGATTCCCTCGGCGCCGATCTCATTCTGGTGATGCTGCACGGCGGGAACGAATATCGGGAGCGGCCGCCGGAAGGGCTGCGCCAGTTGATGCGGGGGATCATCGCGGCCGGTGCCGACGCGATCATCGGCCACCACCCCCACGTGCCGCAGGGGTATGAGTGGTACGAGGGACGACCGATTCTCTATTCGCTGGGGAACTTCGTCTTCCGTCAGCCCTTCCCGTGGACCGATCGCGGACTGCTCGCGGAGTTCGCCGTGGACACCGCCGGGCCCATCACCCTTACCCTGCGGCCGATCTTCACCGATTACGCCCCGCATTTCGCGGTCGGGGTCGATTCCCTCGCGATCCTCTCCCACATCGATTCGCTTTCGCGCCCCCAGATGCGC
>JBIOIC010000354.1:0-1505 GCA_044449625.1 Gemmatimonadales bacterium
CTCGAATTGATGATCCTCCCGTACCGGACCGCGCTTCGCGCCTTCCATCCCCTCTCTTCCGGGGCCTGGGACAGCGGACACTGAGCGCGTGAAGCCGGCACCGGGCGGGGGGATCTGTTTTGCAGGCCGAGACAAAAAAGAGACGGGAGAAAAGAGAAGAGAAAAGAGAAGAGAAAAGGGATGACACATGGTGAGGGCGACAATATCACCCGTCTCTCTTCTCTCCCATCTCCTTTCTCCCGTCTCTCATCTCCGGGGGTTACGCCTTCAGGTGTGCGGTCGCGGCGCGGAGCCGTTCGGCGAGAAGCGCGAGTTGCTGCGAAGTGCCGGCGAGTTCGGTCATCGCCTGGATCTGATGCTGCGCGGACCGGGCGGCGGCGTCGGAACTGCTTGCGGCACCCTGGCTCACTTGGCTCACCCGATCGAGTACCGCGACGAGCGCCGCCTGTTGCTCCGACTGCGCGCGGGTGGCCGCCGCCGCCGTCGAGATCCGCTCGGCCGAGCGGCGCACACCCGCCGTCACTTCCACCAGCGCCTCATCGGCCTCCCGGGCCACATGCGTGATATCTTCGACTTGGGCGCTCCCGGTCTGCATCGCGCGGGCCGCGCTCGCGATCCCCGCCTGCAGCTCTCCGATCAGTTCGCCGACTTCCCGGGCGGAGCGGCCCGCCTGGGCGGCGAGGGCCCGCACCTCCTCGGCGACCACGCTGAACCCCTGCCCCTCTCCCTCCGCGCGCGCGGCTTCGATGGCGGCGTTGAGCGAAAGGAGATGGGTCTGCCGCGCGATCTGAGCGATGGTCTGGGTGAACCCGCCGATATGCACGCTCATCCCGGTGAGTTCGGTGACGATCCTCGCGGTGGTGGTGACTTCGTTGCCGACAGCCACGAGCGTGTCGCTCGCCCGCGTGACACGCTCCCGCGCCCGTTCCGCCGCGGCGACGAGTCGCGCCTCGTCCCCTTCCAACTGCTGAAACCGCAGTCGCTGGGTCTCCGCCTCGACGGCCGCGCCTTCGCTCTGACGCCGGCTGTCCTCGGCCATCACGCGCTGGCTCTGCAGATCCTGGGCGAGACGACCGGCCGCGCCCGAGAGCGCATCGGCGGAGAGCTGAAGTTCTTCGGTGGCGGCGGAGAGCTGCTCCGCGACGGCGGCCACCTCGGCCGATTCGCGCTGCACCGTCCGGGCGATGCCGCCGGTCGCCGCCGTCATCCGGTCAAACTCGGTTTCCACCAGACCCAAGTTGTCGGGAATGCTGCCGTGGACCCGGACGGAGAAGTCGCCGCCGGTGGCGCGACCGAGCCCGGCGGCCAGCCGGCGCAAGCGGGCGTCGATCAGAGCGGTACTGTCCCGAAGGCCGATCGCGGTCACCGCGACAAGAAACCCTTCGACCGCGCCGGGCCCGGGCAATTGGCCGCCAGAGGCGATCAGGTGACCCGCGATGACCGCCACACCTCCGGCAAGCGCGGCGCCGATTCCGCCCATTCCCTCGGCACCGGCTGCGTACGGC